>JAJTGH010000051.1 GCA_021299555.1 Comamonadaceae bacterium | reverse complement strand
CGGAACCAGCGGAACCAGCGCCAGTGCACCTTCCTCTACGGGCGGCGATTTGGCGGGTTCATCAGCGGGTTCGTCGGCGGGCTCGGTGCTTGCTGCTGGTGTGCAGAGTCTGTCCATCAGCTATGTCGAGACCGAGGTCAAACCGGTGGCGGCCAGCTCGGCGGCTGCGCAGGCCGCCAACAGCCAGGGTTTTGTGGCGGTCAAGTCGGTCGCGCCCATCACGGCGCCCAAGGGTGCGGCCTTTACCTTTGTGCTGGCCGAAGACACCTTCAAGCATGCGCAGTCGACGGCCGAGATCAGTGTCAGCGCCAGCACGGCCGATGGTCAGCCCTTGCCCGATTGGCTCAAATTTGTCCCAGGCGAGCGGCGCTTTGTGGGCACTGCACCTCCGAACGTGGGCCAGGTCAGCGTGGTGGTGACCGCCCGCGATGAGCGAGGCGAGCAGGTCTCAACCTCGATCACACTGAACTTTGGCAACTGAAGCCCGCGAAGACTTCGATCCAGAGGATCGTGGCTCGATGCATTAGAGTCGGGGGTATGAGCCAGTCCCATCCCCAAAAACTTCAGTACACCCCATGGCCGCGCAGCCACTGAGCAGCAGCCGCCGACTCGCGCTCCTGGGCTTGCTGGGCTTGTGCTTCGGCCTTGCCCGGGCCGAGCCCGCTGCGGTGCCCGCGCTGCAGACGGTGGCTCGGGTCGACGTGCAGCGCTACCTGGGCACTTGGTACGAAATTGCCAAGTATCCCAACTGGTTTCAGAGAAAGTGCGCCTCGGACACCCAGGCAAACTACCGGCTTGTGGGGCCGGGCCGTTTGGAGGTACTCAACCGCTGCCGGCAAGCCGACGGCCAGCTGACCGAGGCCTTGGGCCAAGCGCGCCAGATCGGCGCGGCCGATTCACCCAAATTGCAGGTGCGATTTGCACCGCAATGGTTGTCTTTCCTGCCGGTGGTCTGGGGAGATTACTGGATCATCGACCTGGAAGACGATTACCAGTTGGTGGCTGTCAGCGAGCCCAAGCGCGCTTATTTGTGGATCCTCTCTCGCACCCCGCAAGTGCAGCCTCAGCGCTACCAAGCCTTGCTTGCACGCATCAAGGCCCAGGGCTTTGACCTGGCGCCGCTGGAATTGACGCCCCAGCGCTGATACCTGACTCTGCACCAGGCCACATTGGTCCGCGGATGCAAGCTCTCTAATCCATCTCTTGAGTTTATCGAGGGCGGTTGCTCTGCTCGCATTTGGCGCGTGTCCACGATGGGTCTGCTGAACATGGTCCGGGGAGAAGGCTCGAAGATCATCCAATTGTTTGGACGTAGGGTGCGACTTAAGGTCAAGGGCTTATCGCTCAAGCGCATATTGCCGCAGGACAGATCCGAGGGTGTGCATCTGGACATGTTGGAGGCGATGAGCATCTTCGCTGAGATCTCGTCAAGCATGAACGTTTCTTGCTTTTTGGTCGGCCCGAATATTCAACATGGAGTTCAGCCGGCTAACGCAAAAAGCCCATCGAGCTTGCAGGCTGCAGGGCTGGTCCAGATCCAATCGAGCAGGCGCTGGGCCCTGGCGGGCTGCAAACGCGATGCGGTCAACGCAAGAAACTTCTCGTGCACCTGCTCCGTCGTCATGGGCCGCAAATGATGACCCAGTGGCAAATCCTCACTGGCACTGAGCTCGACCCCGCAGGTGGTGCGTAAGTTGATTCGGCAGGGATTGCAGAGGGGAAACCGATCCCGCAGATCCTCGGCCACGCGCACCGTGATTCGATCGGTCAATGCATGCATGCGGGGGTCGTTCAGGGCGCTTGGTTCATAGAGTTGCTCCGAGAACCGTCCTTGCAGCAGCACCCCTGCAACGATCCAGGGCATGCTGTGGTCGGCTGTCTCGCGGTTGAGTGGGTGCCACTTGGCGGGATCGTCTGCCGCCTCGCTCAGGGCGAAGGGATAAGTCTGTATATCCACCCTTTCAATGCTTCTTTGAGCCAGTGCCTGATACAGTTGCAAAGCGGCCAGTATGGGCGTCTGCGAGTGATAGTCGCACAGGAAAGCCTTCATGTCTGAACGCGCCATCGCCATTGCCCCCTGGCTGCCATCGCCCAGAGGCGCGAGTTCGAAGGGGCCAATCAGCTCGAAGAGCCCGCGTCGCCCGCTCAAAGGCAGGCTGGGGCCCTGCATGCCTTGCTGAGCCAGCAGGGTGACGATAACGGCATTCATGGCCGCATGTGCACTGGCGCCCGATTTCCACATCGACAAGGCGCCGGCCCGCGATACTCCCAGGGCGAGGTTGCCGCTGATGAGCATGGCCATCGCATGGTGGATTTGCTCTGCCTTCAATCCCAGCAACTGCCCTGCCCCTGCCGCAGTGGCAAGGCTGACATAAAACACGTTGTCGATGCCCCTGTCCCGAAGCTGTCCGCCCTTGAACAGGGCGTAGAACACCTCGTAGGCGGTGACCGCAGCCCGGAACGTGGTGCCCAGATCGCTGCCTTGCTGCTGAGCCAGCGCCAGCAGGCCGGCCCAGCAATCGCTGGGGTGTCCACCGCCACCAGGCAAGGTATCAGCACCATCGTGATAACGAATCGCAAGCCCGTTGACCAGAGTGGCCCATTCCACGCTGCTGCTGTCGGTCGTACCGATGAGGCTGGCCGGACCGCGCAGACCCGGACGTAAGGCCAACGCCCTGGCCATGCGCACCGGCGCCACCTCGGTAGCCGCCAGAGCGCAGCCCATTACATCCACCATGCGGTGGCGACAAAGCGTTTCCAGTTCTGGCGACATCGACATGTAACGCAGGCGACAGACATGATCGGCGATTTGCTGGAGCAGGATTTCCATGTTCGGCCTTCGCATTTGGGGCAGTTCCACCCGTCAAGTATCGTCCCGCAGTCGGGCAGTGCAAACGCTGTTGACCTGGCCGGCGATAACCCCAATACTCTTATCGCATCTGGGACCATCTAACACAGGGAAGCGCTATGAGACTGATGTTATTGAACTTGACACGACGCGGCCTGGGCCTGGCTGGTCTGGCCATCGCCTGCATGGTGGCCCTGCCGGCGGCTGACGCTCAGGATTACCCCAGCCGGCCCATCACCCTGATCGTTCCTTTCCCACCTGGCGGCGGCTCCGACCTGGCCAGCCGACTGATCGCCAATGAAATGTCAAAGGGGCTGGGTCAGCGCATCGTCATCGAAAACAAGGCTGGGGCGGGAGGCAATATTGGCTTTAATGCCGGCGCCAAGGCTGCCCCAGATGGCTACACCATCACCACCATCACGCAGAACATCACGGTCAATCCGCATCTGCTCAAGGAAATGCCGTTTGACCCTTTAAAGGATTTATTGCCCATCGGAGTCATGGTTCAGGTCTACTCCATGCTGGTGGCCACGCCCTCGCTACCTGTCAGCAACGTGGCTGAGCTGATTGCCTATGGCAAGGCCAGGCCCGGCACTTTGACGGGCGGTCACGGGGGGGTCGGCGGGCAGGCCCACCTGTCCATGCTGTTGTTGGCCAATGCGGCAGGATTCAAGGCCGAATGGATACCCTACAAAGGTGAGGCGCCGGTGCTGCTGGACCTCATCGGCGGCAGAACCTCAATGACGGTGCAATCGCTGGGCGGTCTGGGCCAGCATGTGCAGACCGGCAGGCTCAAGGCCCTGGCGGTGACTTCACCGACCCGCATGCCCCAGTACCCAAACGTACCGGCCATCGCTGAAACCCTGCCCGGCTTCGAGGTGGCGGGCTGGTACGGCCTGGCCGCCCCAGCCGGCACGCCGGCTGCCGTGGTCAAGCGGCTGAGCGAGCAGTTGCGTGTAGTTCTGGACAATCCCGAGGTGCGCAAATCTCTGACCGAGATGGGTTTTGTCATCAAACCCCACAGCCCGGCCGAATTCGGCTCGCTGATCAACAGCGACTACCGGCGCATCCAGAAGCTGGTGGCCGACGCCGGCATCAAGCCCGAATGAGCATACCCAGCCGCCTGCGACTGCAGCGCCGCGTGTTCGTGCTCAACGGCTCCAATTTGAACCTGCTAGGTACCCGAGAGCCGCACCTGTACGGAACAGCCACGCTTGATGATGTGCGCCAGTTGTGCGAACGCACCTGCGAGCAGCTCGAGCTGGCGCTGGTGTTCATGCAAAGCAATGCGCAAAGCGATCTGATCGATCAAGTGCATCAGGCACATGCTCAGCGCAGCGCGGTGGTCATTAATGCAGGGGCTTATGCCCGCACCTCACTGGCCCTGCATGATGCGGTCAAGGCTGTGCAGGTGCCAGTGATCGAAATCCACATCACCAACATCTATCAGCGCGATGCATATCGACCTCCGTCCTACCTCAGCCGTGTGGTCAGGGGTTCTCTGTGCGGACTGGGCATTGACGTCTACCGCCTGGGGCTGATGGCCGCAGCCACACTGCTTGATGCCGACGCATCGAGCGAGGAAGAACATGCCATCCGGTGATTTTGATGTGGTGATTGTGGGCGCAGGTGGTTCCGGACTGGCCTGTGCCATTGAGGCAGCGGTCCAGGGCGCCAGCGTCTGGGTGTGTGAAAAAGGGCCCCAGCCCGGCGGAGCCACCGCCTGGGCCGTCGGGGCTTTCACCACCAGTTCATCGCCGCATCAGGCGCAGGCGGGGGTCAAGGACAGCATCGATCAGCATTTCGCCGACATGGATCTGGTCAATGCTGGGGCGCAGCGCCCCGACAACCTGTTGCTGCGGCGCCTGCTGGTGGAGCAAGCGCCGCCCACCCTGCGATGGCTGATGGACTTGGGGGTGCGCTTCATGGGGCCCTATGCCGAAACGCCGCACACCCAGCCGCGCATGCATAACGCTGTGCCTGGCGGCGCCGCGTTGGTCTATCACTTACTGGCCCGGGCTCGCCAGCTGGGTGTGCAAGTCAGGTGCCAGTGTGAGCTGCAGGACTTGATGGTCGAAACCGGACGGGTCACTGGTGTGGTGGTGCGCGATGCCGATGGTTCCACCCGGTACGTACGAGCGCGCCGGGCGGTGGTGCTGGCCAGCGGCGACTTTTCCGGCAGCCGGGCCATGCGGGCACGGTTTTTTGCAGCGCCAGTGGTCAATGCAGAGCCGGTGTATGAGCAAAACACGGGTGGCCCACTAGAGCTGGCTGAGCGCTTATTCTCGACAGCCATCGTCAACGGCGACTATGCGGCTTTCTATATTCCGAGATTGCGTTTCGTTCCTGCCAGCTCGCCCAGCTGGGTGACCCGCTTGCCACCGACCCGCGGCATCACAGGCTTGATGCAGTGGGGGCTCAAGCGCCTGCCGCCGAGCTGGATCCGGCCCTTCATGATGCGACTGGTCACGACGGTGCTCGGTCCCGAACCGGCTCTGTTCAAGCAAGGGGCAGCCATGATCAACCCGTCGGGCCAGGCCGTCAAGGTGGACCCCGCCAGCCCGGCGCGCGCACTCACGCTGGAGCCGGGCAATCTGGCCTATATCGTCATGGATCACGCCCTGGCCTCGCGTTTTGAAGCTTGGCCCCATTTCATCTCTACCGCGCCCGGCATCGCCTATGCCTACCTGAGCGATTACCGGGCCGCGCGGCCGGACATTTTCCACAGTGCGGCATCGCTGACGGCACTGGCCGAGAGGCTGGGTATGCCTGCAGATGAGCTCGAGAAGTCAATGCAGGCACACTGGCAAGCGGGCGGGCGTTCGGCAAAGGACATCCAGGGGCCGTTTTATGCCCTGGGGCCCGTGCGCGGCTATATCACCATCACGGAGGGCGGCTTGTCGGTCAATGAAAAGTTGCAGGTGCTTGACGGCCAGCAACAGCCGATTGCAGGTCTGTGGGCCTGCGGATCGGCCGGCCAAGGTGGCGTCTTGCTCGACGGCCACGGCCACCATCTGGCCTGGGCCTTTGTATCAGGTCGCCATGTCGGTCGTCAGCTGATGGCCTTGAACCAGACCCAGGAACGGCCATGAATAGCCAGACCTGCGACGTGGTGGTCGTTGGTGCTGGCAATGCGGCCCTGTGCGCTGCCATCGCTGCAGCCGAGGCCGGCTGCAAAGTGGTGGTGGTGGAGCGCGCGCCCGTGGCTGAGAGTGGCGGCAATTCCCGCTATGCCGCCGGCGCGTTTCGCTTCACCTACTCCTCGGCGCAAGACATCATCGAGCTGGTCCCCGATCTGACCGAGCAAGAAATTGGCAGCGCGGATTTTGGCTCCTACAGTGAGCAGCGTTACTTTGACGATCTGTACCGGGTGACCCGCTATCGCTGTGATCCAGAGATGGCCGAGGTACTCGTCGCCCAGTCGCACGACACCATGCGCTGGTTGCGTCAAAAGGGCGTGCGTTTCGTCCCGGTGTGGGGTCGAAGCGCGGTCAAGCGGGAGGGCCGGTTTTACTTTTCCGGCGAGATCACTCTGGATGCTTGGGGGGGTGGCGAAGGACTTGTCGCGGCTCAAACCCGGGCCGCCCTGGATTTGGGCGTGGATATCCGCTACGAGACGGCTGCCATCGGGCTGCTGCAGACGGAAGGTCGGGTCAGCGGTCTGCAGCTGGGCTCGCCCCAGATGGGCCGCTACCGTATCGACTGCAAGGCGGTTGTGCTGGCCTGCGGTGGCTTCGAGGCCAATCCTCAATGGCGGGCGCGTTACCTGGGTCCAGGCTGGGAGCTGGCCAAAGTCAGGGGCACCCGCTTCAATCACGGCGAAGGCATACAGATGGCGTTGGACGTCGGTGCTCAATCACGTGGCCATTGGTCGGCCTGCCATTCGGTGTGCTGGGATCACAATGCGCCGGCCACTGGCGATCTACGCGTTGGAGATGCGTTCCAGAAGTTCAGCTATCCCCTGGGAATCATGGTCAACGCGCGGGGTCACCGCTTTGTCGACGAGGGCGAAGATCTGCGCATCAAGACCTACTCCAAGATGGGTCAACGCATCCTGGAGCAGCCCGAGCAGTTTGCCTGGCAGGTCTTCGACGGCAAAGTGATCAAGCTTTTGCGCGACGAATACCGCATCCGTCAGGTCACCCGGGTGCGTGCCGACACCTTGCAGGAACTGGCTGGTAAGCTCGAGGGCGTAGACCCAAAAGGCTTTCTCGACGAGGTCGCTCGCTACAACGCGGCGGTGCAGCAGGTACAGCCCTTCGATCCCCAGGTCAAGGACGGTCGGGCCACCCAGGGCCTGACGATCAATAAATCCAACTGGGCCCAGACCATCGATGAGCCACCGTTCGAAGCCTACCAGGTCGGTTGTGGCATCACTTTTACCTTCGGCGGCATTGCTGTGCAGGCGAGCAATTCCCAGGTGATCGATCGTGCAGACCTGCCCATTCCTGGCTTGTACAGCGCAGGCGAAATGGTCGGTGGCCTGTTTTACTTTGGCTACCCCGGGGGCTCGGGTCTCATGGCAGGCGCAGTCTTCGGCAGACTCGCTGGCCGCTCGGCTGCTTTGCAAGTCTGCTGAGGTCGACTTCAAGAACGACTGGCAAGTTGCCCACGAATTGCCTACAAGCTACGCCAAAAACAAAAGCCCAGCGCTGAGGCCGCCCATCGCGGATGCAAGCACTCAGGCCTTGAGTGCCCGGATCGTGGAGATAGCGCACGAGAGGCGCCGTTTTGGCTATCGGCGCATCCATGACCTGCTGCGCCCGCAGTTCTCACCTCTTTATTGTCCCTGGCCTCGAGATCCAAATTTCACCGTAGGAAGCAGGTATGACACCAGAACAAGTCTGCGCCTTTGTCCGCGAGGTCATCGAGGCTGCCGAGAGGGTGATGAGAAAAGACAACGATGGGGTTTGAGAGGGTCGAAGCCAAGATGCGCAGAGCGGGACAAGCCTTGCCTTTGCCGGACAAATGCTGGTGCGTCTGACGCTGGATGGCAAAGTCCTCCAGGAAGAGCGATTACTGCAAGGCCGAGTAGGTCGCATTCGCGACGTGCGCATGGGGCCAGACGGTTTTGTTTACCTGTTGACCGTTGATGGCGCGGCTCTAGGTGCCAACCCGAGCGTAGATTTAAAACGCTGGCAATAAACGGGGCATGATGAATTGTCCTTCGCCCCATTGTTCTGTTTTCGTGAGCCGCCCGTTTGCCGCGTCGATGACGGTTTGTGTGACTTGATGGCCCGCCTCTCCAAGCGAAATTTCTCCTGCGATCAGGCCACTGAGGTCGACATCGATACCGTCTGACCAGTGCTTCACCGTGTGCGGATTGCCACAAAGTTTGAGCGTTGGCGCCAGCGGATTGCCGGAAGGGTTGAAAACGCCCATCGAAAATAGCGTGATCTGCGCGCCTGCGGCCACCATACCGGTTATGGAACAAGGGCTGAAGAATGGTGTGTCCATAAAGTACAGCCCCGACCCGGCAGGGGGCTGACCGAAAGACAGGCAGCCTGCAAAATGCGAGTCACCGATCTTGCAAACCGCCCCCATTGTTTTTTCTACCAAGGTAGTCAGACCGGCTTCAATGTTTTCGGCAGTAGGGTTCACGCCACGGTAATGATCCCCGTCTCCCGCCATGCGTGTCTCGGTGATGGCGATGCAGTTGATGATGGCCTGCGCTATTTCCGGGGAAGCTGATTGAGCGCGTACCACCTCTTCTGCGCCAATGAATTCTGCGGTTTCAGAAACGATGACGCGGGCGCCGTTTGCAATCGCTTCGTCCACAAATCGACCCACTGCAGGGTTTGAGCAGACTGCGCTCGAAGCATCTGAGCCGCCGCACTCCAGCGCGAAGGTCAGCGCCGAAAAAGGGCAGGGTACTCTCACCTGCTCTCGTATCTGCTGACTCAAGCGCTCAAGTGCGCGGCATGCAAGTTGTATGGCGTTCTCCACGCCTGCGCCGTCCATCACTGCAAGCACCTCAACGGGCTTACCGGAGAAAAGTTTTTGCCAAGTCTGTGCAGCGCGCCGGTCGTGGCATAAGACCAGCGCGGCACCAATGTTGGGATGGTCAACGAGTTGCGCTATCACCTTGTCCTGCAATTGAGCGTCGGCAAGCTGCAGGCCTCTTTGAAATTCGCCTTTGATTTGTAATACGGACTCACCTTTGCCAGATTCATGGCGCTGGGCTGCAAGTTCGGCGATACGGTTACTCAGTGCGACGGTTGAAATGACGGCCAGATGGTTGCGCACGCCTACGCGGCCATCTTGACGGGCAAAACCCATGAAACTCAAACCGCCGGTCATGGCTGTGGCAAGTGGCTTAGCTGCAGTTGTGGACATGTACATGCTCTCCGGCCCGTATGGTTGTTGTGGCTTTGCCGATAGCCACGCCATATTTGATGACAGAGTCTCCCTTTGCAATTTCTTGGCGGGCCACTTTATGCCCGAAAGGGATCGGCTCCTTGAGCACGAGGCCCTCGCGTGTGATCAGCACATCGGTTTGGAAGTCCAATAAAGTGCTGACGTTGTCATCGGGATGAACGGTGAGGCTGATGCGGCTCATGCTGAATTTTGAAGGGTGTAAATCGCTGTGAAAGGCTTCAATTGCTGGTTGGGGAAAGCCTTAGGTTTTAAAGTTCTATTTATAGTAACATAGGACTAAATTGCATTCATTGGAGATTTTTCATCGTGCTGCGCTTGCGACATTTCGGCCTGTTACTGCTGCCCTGGTTTTTGTTGATTGCTCTATGGCAAGGCCTTGCGACCTCGGGCCTGGTGAACCCGGGTCTCATGCCCACGCCGGCTCAGGTCGCGACAAAGCTGATTGAATTGCTGTTCGGTGGAAGGCTGAGCATTGACATCCTGAAGTCGACCCAACGCGTCACGCTGGGAGTGGCGCTGGGCATCGCATTGGCCGTGCCGGTGGGTTTTCTGATTGGCTGGTACAAAAGCACTCGAACTTTTCTGGATCCGCTGATCAATTTTTTTCGGGCCCTTCCACCCATTGCCCTGATTCCTTTGGTGGTGGTGTATTTCGGAATCGACGAACCGGCCAAAGTCATCATTCTTTTTTACGCCAGTTTTTTTGCGGGCGTGATTGTGATGTACGAAGGTGTTTCACAAATCAGCCCCATCTACATCAAGGCAGCCCGCTCCCTAGGGGCCAATGAATGGGAAATTTTTTCAAGAGTCATTGTGCCGATGACCATGCCCCACATCCTGACCGCGTTGCGGGTTGCTCTGGGTGTGGCTTGGGCCACCTTGGTGGCTTCAGAGTTGGTGGCTGCCCAGCAGGGACTCGGTGCACTGATACAGAGCGCAGGTTCTTTCTTCCAAATCGATGTGATTTACGTTGGAATTGTTTGCATCGGTGCCGTCGCCATGACCATGGACATGACCTTGCGCGCAGTCACCCGGCGCATGATCCGCTGGCAAGATCGGGTGGAGGTCCAATGAGCAAACCGCGCATCCAATTTGACAAGGTTTCTTTTGATTTTCAAACCGAGAATGGGCCCTTGCGGGTGGTGGACGATGTGTCCTTGGACATCGGGGAAAACGAGTTCATCTGTATCGTCGGTCCGTCAGGCTGTGGCAAAACCACGTTGATGAACCTTCTTGCAGGCTTTGCCAAGCCAACCGAAGGAAGCCTCACGCTGGATGGCAAGCCGATACAGGGACCGGGTCGAGATCGCGGGGTCATCTTCCAGGAGTACGGCGTTTTTCCATGGCTAACCGTGGAGCAAAATATTCTTTTCGGCTTGCGGCTTTCCGGGAGCAAGACCCCTGCTGCCGAGGCTGAATCTGTCTGCCGCAAGTACCTGGAGCTGATGGGGCTGACCGATTTTGCGAAGGCTTTTCCTAAAACGCTCTCAGGCGGTATGCGTCAACGCTTGGCGATTGCACGAGCCTATGCGGCCCAACCCGAATTCCTCTTGATGGACGAGCCTTTTGGGGCGCTCGATGCGCAAACGCGTTCCAAGATGCAGAACTTGCTGCTCGAAGTTCTTCAGCGAGAAGGCAAAACAGTGATGATGATCACCCACTCGGTAGACGAGGCGGTGTACCTCGCCTCGCGTATTGTTGTGGTGACTGCACGACCTGCGCGCATCAAGGAAATCATAGAAATTCCCTTCGGCTACCCGCGTAGCGAGAGCCTGCATGAAACGACAGAATTCATTGCCATCAAGGCGCACGTTCGCGATCTTGTGATGGCGGAGTATGAAGTGCAGCAGCGTTTGGGTGTTGATTCTGGTTAGCAAGACAGTAAAGTCAATTTTCAGTTTTTCTTCACGATCTAAAGGAGATTTTCATGGGCAATAACTTACAACCTCGTCGCCGTAATATCGTCTTGGGCCTGGGGGCTGCCGGCTTGGCCAGTCTGGGCGCGCCGGCTATCGCGCAGCAGCGCACCAAAATTCGCATGGGTTATGTGGATACCTTGGCTGTGACGGGTCAACTGTGGACTGGTGTGCATCGCGGGCATTGGGCGAAAGAGGGCATTGAGTTTGACCCGGTCAAGTTCAATACCGGTCTGGAACTCTTCAACGCCATGATTGGCGGAAGCCTGGACATGTTGTCCACTGGCGCAGTGATCTCCAACTTCCCCGCGCGCGGTCAGGGCAAAGCTTTTTTAATCAATAACATTGAGTTTGCGACCGCTCAGTTGTGGATCCGGGAAGACCAAGGGGTCAAGACCTGGGCTGACCTGAAGGGTAAAAAAATCTCCACCACCTTAGGTACTACGGCTCACGTGTTCCTTGATGCAGCTTTGCGCGCCAATGGCTTGGACCCCGCAAAAGATGTTGAGCTCGTCAACCAAGGAATGCCAGTGGCTGTCACCTCCTTCATCTCCGGTGCCGTCCCGGCAGTGGCCTTGTGGGTGCCATTCAACATGCAGGTTCGTCAGCGCGTACCCGCAGCCAAAATGCTGGTGGATGCTTCGGCCTATTTCCCCAAGTCTGCCATCGTCGGTGGCTGGGCAACTCGAGCCGACTACTTTGAAAAAAATCGTGCAGTGCTTGCTCAAGTTGTGCGCGGCTGGGCGGCTTCCAATGACGATCTGATCAAAAATTCAGCGACTATCTTGCCCATCATTCAAACCAAAAACTACGAGCAAGTTCCATTGACCGAATTGCAGGAGCAGTTCAAGGCGTCTAAGTACCACACGACTGCTGAGTGGCAAAAGCTCTATCAGGACGGCACGGCATTGGGATGGCTGCAGCAAGTGACAGATTTTTATGCGCGCTTTGGCGGTATTCAAAACCCAGTGCCAGCCAAAACATATTTCGACACTTCTTTGCTGTTGAACAGCGTCAAGGCCTGATTGTTGGCATGACCAGCTCTTGCTGACGGAGCTCCGTGCTTGAGGGTGCGGAGCTCGGTCAGCCAGGCATGGCGTTGGCTGTTGGCGCTGCAGGTAATTTTCTGCCAACAGCCGCAAGCCAAGTATCGATTCAAACTTCAACAGCGTGTTCAACTGACCTTGCCTTTTCTTTCCAAGACACCATGAACATCGCCGCTGTATCCGAGGGTTTTGACTACATCATTGTTGGCGCCGGTTCAGCGGGTTGTGTGTTGGCCAACCGCTTGAGCGCAGACCCGGCTTGCCGTGTCTTGTTGCTCGAAGCAGGTGGCGCATCCCATGGATTTTGGTTGCGTTTGCCGGTGGGCTATTTCAGAACCATCAACGACACCCGTTTTTCCTGGCAGTTTCCAATAGAGCCGCAGTCCTACACCATGGGCCGGACGATGGTGTGGCCGCGCGGCAAGGTCCTGGGTGGCTCCAGCGCTATCAACGGTTTGCTCTACATACGCGGTCAGCGCGCAGACTATGACGACTGGGCTGCATTGGGTGCTAAGGGCTGGGGTTATGACGATGTTTTGCCCTTTTTCAAACGCTCTGAGTGCTACGAAGGTGGCGCCAATGATTACCACGGCGATAGCGGCGAATTGGGCGTGTCGGACTTGCGCAATGACCATCCCTATTGCGAAGCTTGGTTGGATGCCGCCGCCCAAGCCGGCCATGCCTGTACCAATGACTTCAACGGTGCGCAATCCGATGGCATGGGTCGCTATCAGCTGACCTTGCGTGGGCACTGGCGCTGCGATGCGTCCACCGCTTTTTTGCGTCCTGTGATGGGCCGCAAAAATCTGCGCATCGTCACCGGTGCACACGTCACACAAATACTTCAAGAAAACGGACGCGCAGTGGGAGTCCAATGGCTGCAATCGGGTGAGCGCCAGCAGGCGCGTGTGGACGGCGAAGTCCTGCTGGCCGCCGGTGCTTTGCAGTCGCCGCAGATTCTGCAGCTTTCGGGTATCGGGCCGACGGCCTTGCTGCGCTCCCACGGCATTGCGGTCAGGGTTGATGCTCCTGATGTGGGCTCAAATTTGCAAGACCACTACCAGGCACGTGTGATTGTGAAGCTGCGCAAAGCACATTCACTCAATGACGATGTGCGCAACCCTTTAAGCCTGGCGCAGATGGGCGCGCAATGGTTGTTTCAAAAGCGTGGGCCCTTGACTGTTGGTGCGGGTCAAGTGGGTGGACTGGGGTGTACCGAGCATGCGCAGGGCGGCCGTGCTGATGTGTTGTTCAACGTGATGCCTTTGTCTGTGGACAAGCCAGGGGATTCACTGCACCGTTTTTCCGGGTTTTCTGCCTCGGCAACGCAATGCCGGCCTGTGTCCAGCGGCACGGTTCAATTGCAATCTGCAGACCCGACGCTTGCGCCGCGCATCGTCTCCAATTATTTGCGTGAATCGCAGGACGTGCGTGTGCTGGTGGCAGGGCTGCGCCAGTTGCGCGAAATTTATGAGCAACCGGCTTTTCGCGGTTTGGTGACGGGCGAAGAATATTTCCCGGGCAATGGCGTGATAGGCGACAAGGCTTTAGAAGCCTTTGCCCGCGAGCGCGGCGGCACGGTCTATCACCCTGTGGGCACTTGCCGCATGGGCGCAGATCAACAGGCCGTCGTGGACGAGCGCCTGCGCGTGCGCGGCGTGGATGGCTTGCGCGTGATTGATGCTTCTGTGATGCCGCGCCTGGTGTCTACCAATACGAATGCAGCAGCCATCATGATCGGAGAAAAAGGTGCAGCCATGGTGCTTGAAGACGCACAGCGCCGTGCTTCCTCCCATGCCTTAACTTGAGACTTTTGCAGACCTGATGAATGTTTAAACCCCGAGAGAAAATATGAGCGATTACCCTGACACACAACTGTACATAGACGGACAATGGCGCGCAGGTTCCTCTGGCCGCAGCCTGCCGGTGCGCAACCCTGCCACCGGCGAGGTGTTGGCGCAACTGGCATGCGCTGACTTGGACGATATAGCCCAGGCCGCTGATGCCGCGGAGCGGGGCTTTGAGGTCTGGCGCCGAACCAGTGCGTTTGAGCGCTACAAGGCCATGCGTAAGGCCGCACAGTTGCTGCGTGACCGGGTAGAAGCTGTCGCCCGCTTGATGACCATGGAGCAGGGTAAACCGCTGGCCGAGGCAAGGCTGGAGGTGATGGCCGGGGCCGACACGATCGACTGGTTTGCTGAAGAAGGACGGCGCGCCTATGGCCGCGTCATACCGGCGCGCCAGCATGATGTTTACCAACTGGTGGTCAAAGAGCCGGTGGGCCCTGTTGCAGCATTCACGCCCTGGAACTTTCCGATCAATCAAATCGTGCGCAAGCTCGCTGCCGCGCTGGCTGCAGGTTGCTCCATTGTGGTCAAGGCCCCTGAGGAAACGCCTGCTTCCCCCGCGGCCCTGATCACTGCCTTCATTGATGCCGGTGTGCCCGCTGGTGTGATCAATCTGATTTATGGTGACCCGGCACAAATCTCTTCGTACCTGATGGCGCATCCGGTGATTCGAAAAATCTCTTTTACCGGCTCCACCGCTGTAGGCAAGCAACTGGCGTCTATGGCAGGATTGCACATGAAGCGAATGACTATGGAACTGGGTGGTCATGCACCTGTGATTGTGTTCGACGATGCAGACATCGCATTGGCCGCCAAAACCATGGTGGCCAGCAAGTTCCGCAATGCCGGCCAGGTCTGCGTGTCTCCCACCCGGTTTCTGGTGCAAGAAGGGGTGTACCGCGACTTCGTGGCGCAATTCCTGGAGCACACACGCCGGCTCAAAGTAGGCAATGGACTCGATGCCAGCAGCAGCATGGGGCCGCTGGCAAATCCGCGCCGCGTCCAGGCCATGCAAAGTCTGACAGAAGATGCCTGCGCGCAGCATGCGCAACTTCTCCTGGGCGGCAAGCCCATAAAAGGGACCGGCAATTTCTGGGAGCCCACTGTGTTGACAGAAGTGCCTGTCCAGGCACGCGCCATGGTTGACGAGCCCTTCGGCCCCATGGCCTTGATCAATCCCTTTGCCACTTTTGACGATGCAGTGCGGGAAGCAAACCGCTTGCCTGCTGGTCTTGCGTCCTATGCCTGGACCCGCTCTGCCCGAACCGCACAACAAATTGGTGGGGCCCTGGAGGCCGGTATGGTCAGCATCAACCACTTGGGCTTGGGCATGCCTGAAACACCTTTTGGAGGCGTTAAGGATTCAGGCTACGGATCTGAAGGGGGCACCGAAGCGCTGGAAGCCTATTTAAATCCCAAGTTCATTTCGCAAGCCGGTTTGCATTAAGGTGGGGCCAGGCGGGTGATCTGATCGAACTTTTGCGTTTCATTAATTCTTCTTTTCACTGGCCACTACTTTTTGTAGGTCGGGTTGGACCGGCTCGACGAAAGGAAAGCGCGCACGCGCTTTGACTGTGGTCGGCCCGGCGGCCCCGGAGCCGCGAATAAACCGCTGACTTTCATCTACAAACGGTTGGTAGGCCCAGTTGGGTGTTGATTTGGACTGGCTGGCTACCTCCGCCAAAAACAGACGCTCGCGCTGGCTTGCCAAGATGCGCGCATGCATTTCGGCAGGGTCCCAGTCTTTCACCAGGAGGGCGTGCAGGCGCTCTTCGGTCTGAGCATATGCACTTTGCCCTGCCAGATTGTTGAGTTCGTCCGGGTCGGTTTCCAGGTTGAACATCAACGGCGCCAAGCCATGCGTAAAGATGTATTTCCAAGGGCCCATGCGCACCATGCGTGACGGGGCCATCACGCCTTCGGAACTGTATTCAGACACCACGCAGCGCTCAGTTTCGGCACTGCCATGCAGCAAGCCCAAAAGACTGTGTCCATGCAAGGGGCCTACTGCGGGTGGCGGCTGCCCGTGATGCGCCAAGTCCCGAAACGTGGGCAACAGGTCCAACAACGAGACATGGTCGGCAACCCGCGCTGGCGCAAAGCGATCAGGCATCGAAATGATCAGCGGCACGCGCACCGATGATTCGAAAAAACATTGCTTAAACCACATGCCGCGCTCGCCCAGCATTTCGCCGTGGTCGCCGCAAAACACCACCACGGTGTTGTCTTCCAAGCCGGCTTCTTTGAGTACGTTCAGGATGCGGCCGATTTTCTCATCCACATAACTGACCATGCCGTAGTACGCGTGGCGCGCGCGGCGCACCTGCTCTGGCGACACGCTGTACA
Organism: Comamonadaceae bacterium; assembly: GCA_021299555.1. Classification (GTDB taxonomy): domain Bacteria; phylum Pseudomonadota; class Gammaproteobacteria; order Burkholderiales; family Burkholderiaceae_C; genus Polaromonas. The sequence continues at coordinate 14,886 of JAJTGH010000051.1, read as the reverse complement.
GGTCTTGCGCATGCGCCACATAGAGCCACTGGCTGTGTACGTCTAAGTCGTCATAAGCAATAGGCGGCACTCGTGGCGCGTCGATTTCCTCTTCCCTGTACAAGTCCCAAAAGCGCTGCGGGGCTACAAAGGGCGGGTGCGGATGGGTGTAAGAGACCGTCAGAAAAAAAGGTTTGTCCCGCGGCGAGCGGGCCAGGTCGTACAGGCATTGCGCGCCCTTGTATTCAACCTCGTCGTCGTAGTCGATTTGCATGCTGCGAACGCAGGGTCCTGCTTCCAGAACCGGGCGCATACTCACGCCGGTTGGCCTGAAGCCGGGGCCTTTGAGCCAGTCGGGCGTCCAGGCAAAGTCGGCTGGGTAAATGTCGGTGGTTAGGCGTTCGTCAAAACCATGCAACTGATCCGCGCCAATGAAATGCATCTTGCCGCACAAAATTGTGCGGTAACCCGCTTGGCGTAGGTAGTGGGCCATGGTCGGCGTGGCCGATGCGAATTCGGACGCATTGTCATAAGCACCCAGGGAATGCGGCAAGCGCCCGCTCAGCATGGACACGCGAGACGGCGCGCAAATCGGGAAATTGCAATAGGCGCTGTCAAACACCACGCCCCGCGCAGCCAGCGCGCTCAAGTGCGGAGTCTTGACCAAGGGGTGCCCGTGAAAGGGCAAGGTCTGCACAGCCAACTGGTCTGCCATGACCAGCAAAATATTGGGTTGCGCCTGATTCATTGGATCAATGCCCGATGTGGATTTATTCAAGTTTGATGCCGGCATCCTTGACCACTTTGGTCCATTGCGCCAACTCTTGTTTAAAAAAAGCATCAAAAGTTTCGGGCTTGCCGGGCTTGGCACTGGTCATGCCGGCATTGGCCAGGGCCTGCCCGAAGTCGTCCAACAGCAATACTTTATTGACTTCACTGACCAGTTTGTCCATCACCGCCGGCGGTGTGCCTTTGGGCGCTAACAGCCCCAGCCATTGGTCCACCTCAAAATCTTTCATGCCTGCTTCGGCCATGGTGGGTATCTGCGGAATGCTGGGCATGCGCTGTTGGCTGGTCACCGCGAGGGCTCGCAGTTTGCCGGCTTTGATTTGCGGCAGGGCAACCGCCGCATTGGCAAACTGGTAATCAATGCGTCCGGCGATTTGGTCTGTGATGGCTGCTGGCGCGCCGGTATAGGGGATGTGCACCACGAATAAATTGAGCCGCGATTTCAGGAGTTCGCCTGTCAGGTGCGCCGGTGAACCTAAGCCGGCAGAGGCGTAGCTCAGCCTGCCTGGTTTGCTTCGCGCGGTATTGATTAAGTCCTGCAAAGACGTGATGTTGCTGCCTGGTTGCACCACCAGAATCAGCGGACCATAGGCCACCATGGCCACGCGCTCGAAGTCCTTGACAGCATCAAAAGGCATAGGCGAGCGCATGGCGGTATTCATCGTCAGGGCGCTGGTGGTGAACAGCAGGTTGTAGCCGTCGGCACTGGCTTTAGCCACTTGGTCGGCGCCAACATTGCCGCCTGCACCCAGCTTGTTTTCTACAACAAAGGGTTGGCCCAACATGGTTTGCAAGCGGTTACTTAGTTGGCGCGCTGCCACATCGACCAGACCGCCGGCCGGCCAGGGAACGATCACGCGCACCGGCTTGTTGGGGTAGGTTTGCGCTTGCGCTGAATTCAACACCACGGTGAGCGTAGCGGTGGCGGCCCACAGTGTGCGCAGTACATGGCGGCGGAGAAAGCGTTTGGTGTGCATGGCAGTGGCCTTGAAGTGGAGGGGCTAAAAGTTAGAGCGTTAGCTGCATTTCGAATTGAATGAAGTCGCCCCGGTAGGTAATTTGCCCGAGGTACAGCACCGTGCCGTCTCTAGATTGCACTATGCGGCGCACTTCGGCGACCGGCGATCCCACCGGTACCTGAATCAGTTGGGCGAGTTCCACGTCAGCGGTTGAAATGCGCAAGGTCTGGCGGGCTGCAGCGATGTTCAATTTGGGCAAGTCCATCATCACTGGAACCACGGTTTCCTGGCGAAAGCGCTTGGGCGCCTGCCGGAACACGCGCTGGTCGATAAAGATAGATGCCGCGCAATAGGCCTGGCCGTCGCGCGAATGCACCCGGCGCATGTAGTGGTAGGCGGGTGCTGCTTTGCCGTCCAGTGCTGAGAGCGGGGGTTGCACCCCGGCTTCTTCCAGCAAAGTGAGTTTGGGCTTGTCGTTGCGGTAAGCGTCGGCCAGGCCGCGCAACGATGTTTCCAGTGTGAGCGAGCGTTCTGTGCGCACTTGCTCGGTGACAAAAGTGCCGCGTCCGCGCTGCGGCAGCAAGAGGCCCTCGCGCGTGAGGATGTCGATCGCTTGGCGCACGGTGACGCGCGCCACCTTGAATTCGGCCACCATGGCCTCCAGAGAAGGCACCTTGGTACCTGGCCCCCACATGCCGCGTAGCACGCGCTGGCGCAGGAGATCGGCCAGCTGGGAATACAGCGGCACCGGGCTGTCTGGAAAGATGGGATGGGACGAAGTCTGCATTAAAAATCCGATAGTTCTATCTATAGTAACATGTCTTTTCGGGTCGTCTTTTTGCGCTGCGCCCGCCTTGGCAGCGAAGGACAGAACCGACAAAACAAGGGCCTGCATGAAGACGATATTTGTACTGTTTGACTCCCTGGTGCGTAACGCCTTGGAGTGCTATGGCGGCAGTTCCGTGGCCACGCCGCAGTTCAAGCGGTTTGCGCAACGTGCGGTCACATTTGACAATCACTATGTGGGCAGCCTGCCATGCATGCCGGCCCGGCGAGATCTGCATACCGGTCGCTTGAATTTTTTGCATCGCAGCTGGGGCGCGCTCGAGCCCTTTGACCAGTCCTTCTCCGAACTGCTTCGCACCCAGGGCACTTACACCCACCTGATTTCGGATCACTACCACTACTGGGAAGACGGTGGAGCCACTTACCACAACCGGTATTCGTCCTGGGAATTCATACGCGGGCAGGAATGGGACAAATGGAAGGCCATGGTGCAGCCGCCCTTGGAACGCTTTAAGCAGATGTACCACCCCATGCAGCAGCCCGAAGGCCCGAACGATGGCCGCTTGCAATGCATGGTGAACCGCGAGTACATGAAAAACGAGGCTGACTATTGCTGCCCGCGCACCTTCAAGGCCGGGTTCGATTTTCTGGATGCCAACCGGGATGCAGACAACTGGCTGCTGCATCTGGAATGCTTTGACCCGCATGAGCCGTTTTCTGCCCCGGCGCGTTTTCGCGAGCGCTATCCCACCGGTTACACCGGGCCTATCCTGGACTGGCCGCGCTACAAGCGCCATGAAGAAACCGCCTTGGAAGTGCAGGAGCTGCGCGCCAATTACGCAGCCTTGCTGAGCATGTGCGACGAATACTTTGGCCGCTTGCTCGACTATATGGACCGCCACGACATGTGGAAGGACACCACGGTCATCCTGAGCACTGACCACGGTTTTTTACTTGCCGAGCATGACTGGTGGGGGAAAAACCGCATGCCATTTTTTAATGAAATTGCGCATATCCCGCTGGTGATTGCGCATCCGGCTTTTGCAGCCCAAGCCGGCCAGCGCCGCCAGGCCTTAACTCAAACCACCGACCCTGGTGCCTTTGCTAGAGCAAGACTTGCCGCTGCGCGAAGCGGCTATTTACGGCATGTTTGGGGCGGCCACCAATATCACCGACGGGCGTTACACCTATTTCCGCTACCCGCAGGACATGACGCGTCAGGATTTGTATGAGTACACCTTGATGCCTATGCACCTGAAGTCCATGTTTGCTGTGGCCGACCTGGCAAAGGCCGAGCTGGCGCGCGGTTTTAACTTCACCCAAGGTGTGCCTCTTCTCAAAGTACCGGCACGACGCAATGCAAAGGGCCAACCGGTGGGCCACACGGGGCAGGGAAGCGGCTACGAGGACACCACGACGGTGCTATTTGATCTGGCCTCCGATCCGGCCCAGTTACAACCCATCTGCGACGCAGCAGTAGAGGCGCGCTTGATGGCACAGATTGGCAAGTTGATGGAAAAAAATGATGCGCCGCCAGAGGCCTTTTTGCGCTTGGATTTAACTGTACCCGCCAAGTCTTTGCACGTCTGACGCTGCAAGTTTGAGACTTTGCGCACGATAGTGCTTTGCGCTTTCGAGGCTCAGTTGTCCTTATCCGTCTCTCGCAAGATCCGAACGATCTGCTCGTCCGTGAATCGCCCTTGCTTCATTTCCGTCTCTCCTTGCAGAAGAGACCATTGTCTCAAGCATCAACTGGCTCGAAATTCGCCGGGCAGGTCACTGTAGGCGACCAGGGGTTTGCGGGCTCGCGCTCTACGAACCCTGCGACCTGCGCGCGTCGCTCGGCAGGTCGAGCAGCTTGCCTGGGTTCATCAGGTTGCCGGGGTCGAGCAGCGACTTGATGTCGCGCATCAGGCCGAGTTCCAGCGCGTCCTTGTACTGCTTGAGCTCGTCCCGCTTGGTGCTGCCGATGCCGTGCTCTGCGCTGATGCTGCCGCCGAGTTCAGCGGCGATGCGATGCACCTCGGCGCTTGCGGCGTCCGCCTCGCGCTGCAATTCGGAGAGCTCGCGTCCGGCGCGTGCGAAGATCGCGACGAGGTGGATGTTGCCGTCGCCCACATGACCAACGGCAACCACCTGCGGGTCCGAGCTGCGCGCCCGCAGCGCAGCACTGGCGCGCGCGACGAACTCCGGGATGCGCGCGATCGGCACCGAGGTGTCGTGCGACACGCTGTAGCCGGAGTTGCGATTGGCCTCCGACACGCTCTCGCGCAGGCGCCAGAATTCAGCCGCCTGGCGATCGCTAGAAGCGACCGCCGCGTTCTGCAGCAGGCCGTCGTTCATCGCGCTGGCCAGGATGTTCTGGATGTGGTCGGCCAGGTCGCTCCCGGCGTGCGAATCGGTCGCCTCCAGCAGGACCGCCCACGGGTGGGCGGTCTCGAGTGGGGCGCGCGTGCCCGGGATGTGGCGCAGCACCAGGTCGAGTTGCCCATGCGACATGACCTCGAATGTCGACAACCGCTCGCCGCAGCCGTCCTGCAGGCGGCCGAGCAGCTCGACCGCGTGCTGCAGGTCGTCCAGCCCCACCCAGGCGGCGACACGCAGCTTCGGTTGCGCGAACAGCTTCAGCACCGCCGCCGTGACCACACCCAGCGTGCCCTCGGCGCCGATGAACAATTGCTTCAGGTCGTAGCCGGTATTGTCCTTGCGCAGCGTGCGCAAACCACTCCACAGGCGGCCGTCGGGCAGCACCACCTCGAGGCCGAGCACGAGGTCGCGCATGTTGCCGAAACGCAGCACCGCGGTGCCTCCGGCGTTGGTCGAGATGTTGCCGCCGATCTGGCACGAGCCCTGGCTGCCCAGCGCCAGCGGGAACAGGCGCCCGAGCGCCGCGGCCTGCTGCTGAATCGCCTCGAGCGTGCAGCCGGCCTCGACCGTCATGGTGTTGCCCGCCGGGTCGACCTCGCGCACCTTGTTAAGTCGGTCGAGGCACAGCACGATGTTGGCGAGGGCGGCGGGCGGCAACGCGCCAGCCGACATGCCGGTATTGCCGCCCTGCGGCACGATCGCGATCCGCGCCGCGCGCGCATGGCGCACGACCGCCGCCACCTGATCGGCATTGGCGGGCCGCACCGCGCACAGGGTCGCACCGCGATATCGGCCGCGCCAATCGCGTTCGTACTGTTCGAGCACGCCAGCGTCGGTCACCACATGCGTCTTGCCGACGATGGCCGACAGGGCTGCGAGCGTCTGTGCGTCGGGTGTCATCGCGGGCCTGGCGCAGGCAGGGCGCGGGTTGCGGCGGTCGCGCCGACGGCATCCTGCGCAGCAGCCCGCCGCAGGCGGGGGAATTCCGTGTCGGTACCGTGCATGGACTTTTGCTCAGGCCAGCAGCGGCCGGATCTTGTCGCGCAGTTCGATCAGGCGGCGCAGGTAGACCGGCTCGCCGCGCCGGGCCATCTGGTCGTTCAGGCCGGCGATGCTGATGCAGCCGCGCAACTGCTCATGCGCATCGAGCAGCGGCACGGCCAAGGCGCTGAGCCCGATTACGACATCGTCGATCGCGAGTTCCCAGCCGCGCTTGCGGATCAGGCGCAGATGGGCCTTGAAGCGCCGGCGGTCCACGCAGGTTCTGACGGTCAGCGCGGTGAGCGGCCGCGCCAGCGCAAGCTCGATCTCCTCGTCCGGCTGCCATGCCAGTAATACTTTCGGCGCGCCGCCGCAGTTGAGCTGCAGCGAGCCTCCGATGGCCCAGAGATGCACCTCCATGCCCTTGTGGTCGTGGTAGCGCTCCAGGCAGATCGCGGTGTGGTCGCGGTACTCGGACAGGAACACCGTGAGGCCCAGTTCCGCGGCGAGATTCCTCAGCAGCGGCGCCGCCACCTGGCGCAGGTCGAAGTCCCCGAGCGAACGCGCCAGGCGGCGGATCACGGGGCCGAGCGAATACAGGCCGCTGTCCGCGTCTTGCAGGATCACTCCTTCGGCCATCAGGGTGAGAAGCAGGCGCCGCGTCGTGCCCCGATCCAGGCTGGCGCGTTCGGCGATCTCGCGCAATGGAAGCTCGCGGTTGTCGTCGAACGCCTTGAGGATGGCCAGGGCGCGCCTGACGGCGCGTACCGTGCCGCCTGCCGGGGTTTCCGAATCGTCGAGGGTCATTTCGATCTATGAAACGTTTTTCGCTGGTTGACATATCGATTCTAAGCCGCTAATCTCGGGCACAACACGAAGGACCGGCGGCATGGGCTCCACGATCACCGAAAAAATCTTGGCCCGCGCGGCCGACCTGGTATCCGTCAAGGCCGGCGATGAGGTCATGGCCAAGCCCGACTATGTACTCGCCTACGACTTCCCGGGCTACACGGACGTCATCTTCCGGCAGCTCAAGGACGAATTCGGCATCCAGAAGATGCCCGAGCCGGAGCGCTTCGGCATCTTCATCGACCACATGGTTCCGACCGCCACCGCTGCGGAGGAGCAACTGCACATTGGCACGCGCGAGTGGACGCGGGTCAACGACGTGGCGCTGTACGAGCGCAAGGGCATCGGCCATCAGGTGGCCTCGGAGGTCGGTTTCGCGACGCCGGGCGCGTTCGTTGTGCACTTCGACGGGCATGTCAGCCAGCTCGGCACCTTCGGTACGCTTGCGATGGGCCTGCGGCGCAACGTGCTCGAGGCCTTCGCGCTCGAGCGCGTGTCGATTCGCGTGCCGCATACGACCCGCGTCGACTTGGTCGGGAAGTTGCAGCCTGGGGTGATGGCGCGCGACGTGTTCCATCACCTGGTGCGGGTACTCGGCCAGGCCTCGTGCCGCTTCCAGGTGCTTGAGATCGGCGGACCGGCGGTGGCCGAGATGCCCACCGACGGCCTGCAGACCATCACCGGGCTGGCCATGTTCACTGGTGCCGTGACGGCGATCGTCAACCCCGACGCCGAGCGGCTCGCGTACGCGCTGCCGCGCGCGCGCAAGAAGCTCGAGCCGGTGTCGAGCGACGCTGATGCGCACTATGCGGCGCGCCACGAGATCGACCTGACCTCGATCGAGCCGATCGTCGTGATCCCGCCCAGCCCGGCGAACACGCGCGACCTGAAGGACTACCTCGGCCTCGAGGTACAGACCGGATACCTCGGCTCCTGCGCCTCCGGCCGGATCGACGATCTTCGCGCTGCGGCCGCGGTGCTCAAGGGCCGCCAGGTCGCGCCCGGCTTCGCGATGTACGTCGTGCCCACCAGCAGGGAGATCATGGCCGCCGCGGCGCGTGAGGGCCTGATCGAGGCGCTGGTGGATGCCGGCGCCTTCGTCTCGTCGCCGTCGTGCGACTACTGCTTCGGCCGGATCGCGACCATGGCCCCCGGGCAGCGCGCCGTCTCGACTGGCACGCTCAATGTGCGCGGCCGCATGGGCAGCCCGGACTCGGAGATCTACCTGTGCAATGCCGCCGTGATCGCGGCGTCCGCCCTCGAAGGCAGGATCGCCGATCCACGGCCCTACCTGCGCGACTGAAGGACATGGTAATGAGGAACTTGCGCGGTCGAGTGGCTTTCGTGTTCGACGAACTCGACTTCGATGTCGACCAGATCGTCGGCGTGAAGAACATGAAGACGACCGACATCCACGAGCTGGTGAAGGCCGCGATGCAGGCCTACGACCCCGAGTTCTCCTCCAAGGTCAAGCCGGGCGACCTGCTGGTCGGCAACCACAACTTCGGTTATGGCCATCCCCACTATCCGCCTATGAAAGCGATGCGCCAGCTCGGCATCGCCGGCGTCATCGCGGAGTCCTTCTCGCCCGGCTACTGGCGCGGTGAGATCAGCATGGGCTTTCCACAGGTGCCCTGCTCGGGGATCCTGGGCTTCGTGCGGCGCTGGGACGAGCTGGAGGTGGACTGGAGCGCGGGCGTCGTGCGTAACCTGACCCAGGGCGGCCAGCTCGCCTTCGAGCCGCTGCCGCGCGCCGATTTCGAGATGCTCGAAGCCGGTGGCCTGGAGAGTTATCTGAAAAAACGGTTCTTCAGCGGTAAAGGCACAGGAGCGACGGCATGAACACCCTCAAGCAGATGATCAGGAACCAAGGCACGGTATGGGCTGCCGGCGCCTACGATGCGCTGAGCGCCCGGTTGATCCAGGAGGCCGGCTTCGACGCCGTGCTGACATCGGGCTTCGGCATCTCGTCGTCGCTCCTGGGCGAGCCCGACACCGAGCTCTACACCATGACGGAGAACCTGGCGGTTGTGCGCAATGTCTGCAACGCGGTGACCATCCCGGTGATCGCCGATATCGACACCGGGTACGGCAATCCGGTCAGCGCTATGCGCACCATGCGGTCAACAAGATCCGGGCCGTGGCCTCGGTGCGCAAGAACCCGGACATGCTGATCATCGCCCGCACCGACGCGACTGTTCCCGAGGAGGCGTTCCGGCGCGGCAAGGCCTACGTGGCCGCCGGCGCCGACATCATCCAGCCGATCTCCAAGTGCTTCAAAAACTTCGCGGGGCTGCAGGCGATGCGCCAAGCGTGCGGCGTCCCGCTGTCGCTGCAACTGCTGGGCTGGCTCGAAGCCGACCTGGACCGCAGGCAGATCGAGCAGGTGGCGGCGATCGCCACCTACCCGCTGGTGGCGCTGATGACGGCGACGCAGGCGATGCGCCTGAATCTGCGCGCGCTGGCGGCAGCCAAGTCGTCCAAGGGGCTGCCGCAGCCGGTCACGGGCCTGCACGATTTCAACGAGTTCATCGGATTCAACCGCGTCGACGCGTTGCAGCGGGAGTTCATGAGTGTCGAGTCGGTCAAGGCCTGAGCCGGCGCGGCCTGCGGGCGATGCGCCTTCGGGGCCCATCACGCGCGGCGATCGAGTACCCGGGCATCGTGTTAAACCCTTACTCTGAGCAGTGAGAGTTGCTTTATGAGGCATGAGTGTTTACAGTCTGTATAAATAGAATCAAAGCCGGCCAAAGGTGTTAGCCGGGTTGACGTCGGAGCCGTCATCGGCCTGCCGAGTAGAAAAAACCCATAAGGAGGAGATTCCCGTGAGCATGTTTCATCGACGCAGTTTTTTCATCTCCGCAGCGCTTGCAACAGCGCTCGCGCTTCCGTTTGCCGCGAGCGCTCAAGGTTTGCCGCCCGGCGAGTACAAGATTGGCTTCATGACCGAGAACACCGGCCCGATCGCCTCGGCCGGTGTTTCGTTCTGGAACGGGGCGCAACTCGCGGTCGACGAGGTGAAGGCCCGGGCTTATATGGGTAAGGGGACCTCAATCGTCCTGCAAACCAAGGAGAGTGGCAGCGAGGCCGCCCGCTCCATCCAGAATATGAACCAGTTCATCGCGGATCGATCGATTCTGGCGGTGACCTGCTGCATTCTTTCCCCGGTGGTCGGTTCGGTCAAACCGGTGGTGCTCGAAGCGAAGATGCCGCTCGTGATCTACGGCGCCACGGCCGTGGGGCTGCCTTCCCCGCCCTGGGTCTACAGCATGACCATCCTGCCCGGTCCGAAGGATATCGAGACTGGGCTGACCGTCGCCTCTGGGATTAAGGCGAAGACCGCAGCCTACATCCTTGCCAATGACAACGAAGCGTTCCGAAACCGGATGAACGATACCCGGACCGCCTTGGAGGCCAAGGGCGTTCGGACCGCTGGCGTGGTCAATGTCCTCACCAAAGACACCGACTTCACGGCTGCGGCCACCCAGGCGATGGGCCTCCAGCCTGATGTGATCTTCATTTACGCGACACAGAGCGCGGCCGTCGGTGCCGTCAATTCCTTGCGTGACCGGGGCTTCAAGCAGACCATCGTCGGCAATGATGTGCTCGCACCCGAGACCGTGTTCAAACGCATGGGGCAAACTGCAGTTGGCGTGCCGTTCCCGGTCAGCTTTTCGAGCGCGCTCGCAGATAGTGCGGAAGGCAAGGCGTTCATCGCGACCTATGAGGCCCGATTCAAGTCCACACCCGACATCTATTCGGCCCAAGGCTATCAGGCGATCTGGTTCATTGCCCAGGGTCTGAAATCGATTTCCGGCACACCGACCCGCGCATCGCTCGCGGAGGCGCTCTCCAAGATCACGAGCTTTGAACACAATGTGTACGGCGGCGAAATCATGAGAGACGGTCAGGCGCAGACAACTGGTACGCTGATCGTCAACTGGTCGCCGGACGGCAAGCTGGTGCGTTGGACTGCCCCCAGGAACTGATCCGCAGCTTGAACGGCCGTGAGCCTTTTCCTTGAACAACTGATCAACGGCATTGCGCTGGGATCGCTCTACGCGCTGTTTGGTCTGGGCTTTGGACTGGTGTTCTCGACACTCGGCATCCTCAACGCCGCGCATGGTTGCTACGCCAGTTGGGCAGCCATCGCGGCGTTTTATTTTGCTCAGTGGTTCCAGTTGCCATTCATTGCGGCCGTGGCGGTGGGCATCGGCACAGGCGGGCTGCTCGCGCTGCTGGTCGACCGGATTGCGTTTCAGCCCTTGCGCGACCGAGGGCACGAGATGCTCGGCGCACTGATCACCAGCATCGCGTTCTGGATCATTCTCGACAACCTTGCCGGTCTGGCGACGGGGCAGCAAAGCCTGACTTTCCCTCGAGGCAGCTATCCCAATGAACTGTTCAGGATCGGCGGCATTCCGATCTCCGCAATGCAGTTGATCACGATTGGTTCAATGATCGTCGTGACTGTCGGCCTGCACCTGCTCATTGCACGCAGCCGATTCGGAGCCGCGATGCGCGCCGTGGGCTGGAATCCAAGCGCCGCAGCGCTGAGCGGCGTCGATCCAAGGCGAACCATGGTGGTGATTGCTTTTCTCGCGGGAGCGGCCTCTGGGTTCGCGGGGGTACTGGGAGGCGTGATGACGGCCAATGTCTCGTACTCCCTGGGCGAAAGCCTGATGCTCAAGGGCTTCGCGGCCGTCGTGGTGGGCGGCTACAACGATGTGCGAGGCACCGCGCTGGCTGGCGTCGCGCTGGGCATTCTTGAAGTGATGACCTCGCAGTACCTGTCCTCCGGGCTGCGCGACGGCATCACCTACGCCCTGCTGCTCGGGTTTCTGCTGTTGCGCCCGCGAGGGCTCTTTGGCAGCGCCGGCTACTCACGCGCCTAAGGGGAACGGAGCATGCAGGTGCTGCTGGATTTCTGGGCGGCCTATCGAAGCACGGTCGCTTTTGCGATCGTCAATGCCTTCTTCGCGCTGAGCACCTATGCTGTCCTTGGAGCGGGCATACTCAGCTTTGCGACGGTCGCCTTCGCAGCAATCGGGGGTTTTCTGGGCGCGCAGATCGCCTTGAGTCTGGGGCTGGGCGTGTTCTGGCTGGTTCCGGTGACCGCGCTGGCCGGACTGGCAAGTGGCTATCTGGTCGCCGCGATCTTCCTTCGCCTCGACAGCCACTGGATGGCGCTGGCGAGCCTCGCGCTCATTCTCATCACTCGGGTTGTCGTGATCAACCTCCCGTCGGTCACGGGCGGTGTCAACGGGATGAGCGTCCCCTCGTCTATCACTCTCTGGATGCTATTGCTGATGCTGGCGCTCGTCGCGCTGGTCTTCTACCGGATCAACAACTCCTGGTATGGCATCGCCGCCACGGCCGTGCGCGAAGACCCGGCCGTGGCATCGACCCTCGGCATCTCGCCACGAAAAATTCACATGATCGCTTTCTGCATCTCGGGCGCGGTCGGGAGCGTTGGGGGGATGCTGCTCGCCATGGTGCTCAAGTTCGTCTCACCCGACACCTACTTCATCCACCTCGCCTTCACGATGATCGCCGCCGTGGTTCTGGGCGGCTCGTATCACTGGGCGGGTGCCATCATCGGCGCCGCCGTCTTCACCGCCTTACCGATCGCTGCGCAAGCCGTCATTCCGCAATTCGAACACGTTGCGAATGGAATCGTGCTGTTGTTGATCATGATTTTCATGCCTAGGGGTTTGATCGACCCGCGAGCGATACGGCTGCGCAGGCAAGCCCGAGCCTCCCGGGAGACCCTGTCATGACGGGCCTAGCCCCTGCGGCATCACCTGCCGCCTCGGCGTCTGAAGATCTGCTCGTCGTCGACGCCGCACAAAAGCATTTCGGAGGCGTCGCCGCCGTCTCGGACTTTTACATGACGGTCAAGAGCGGCAGCGTCACCGGACTGATGGGGCCCAACGGCGCTGGCAAGACCACCTTGGTCAATCTGATCAGCGGGCTCATCCACGCCGACTCCGGATCGATCCGATTTGAAGGTCAGTCGATTGAAGCGCTACCCGCTCATCAGATCGCAGCGCTTGGCATCGCACGGACCTATCAGAATGTTCGCCTGTTTGCCGGCATGACCGTACTCGAGCAGGTCATGGCGGGGTCTTTCATGCGGCGCGAAGCGAGCCTTTGGGCCTCCTTTCTCGGACTGCCGAAAGCGAGCTCGCGACTGGCCCAGCTTCGGGCCGAAGCGATGACGCTGCTGGAACGAGTCAATCTCGTTAATCGCGCTCAAGTGCTTGCGGAAACGCTTTCGTATGGCGAACAACGCCGGGTCGAAATCGCTCGTGCACTCGCCACGCGTCCGCGCCTGCTGTTGCTCGACGAGCCAACCGCCGGCATGAATGCCCAGGAGTCCGCCGGCATCGGCGAGCTGACCCATCTTCTGCGTGACGATGGCCTGACGGTACTGATGGTCGAGCACAATGTTCGCCTCGTGCGCGACTTCTGCGATCGCGTCACCGTGATGAATTTCGGTCGCCTGCTGGTCTCCGGAACCCCCGTCGAGTGCATTGATCATCCTGATGTCCAGGCAGCCTATTTTGGAAAGCGTGCCGATGCTGAGCGTATCCGGTCTTTGCGCTAGCTACGGCGCAATTCAAGCGGTTAAAGGTCTCGAGATTGAGGTCGCGGAGGGCCGCATGGTTGCTGTCCTGGGCGCCAACGGGGCGGGCAAGTCCACGACGCTTCGAAGCATCGCGGGGCTGCACCGTCCAATCACCGGATCAGTACGGCTTGAAGGCGCTGAGATTTCCACGCTGCCCCTGTTCAAGGTCGTCAGACGAGGTCTTGCCCTGGTGCCTGAAGGTCGGATGGTGGTCGCGCCGCTGACGGTCGAAGAAAACCTGATGCTGAGCAGCTACGCCGGGCGAGGCGTATCGGCACCGCTGATCGAGCGCGTGTTCGAGCTCTTTCCTAGGCTGAAAGAGCGACGGTGGCAAACCGCCGGGCTGCTGAGCGGAGGCGAGCAGCAGATGCTCGCGATTGGTCGCGCGCTGATGACGCAGCCGAAGGTGCTGCTTCTGGACGAGCCCTCGATGGGGCTCGCGCCAGCGATCGTCGATCTGGTCTTCGAGGCCATCGTCACCCTGCATCGGCAGGGTCAGGCCATATTGCTTGTTGAACAGAATGCCGAGATCGCACTGTCGGTGTGCGACTACGCCTACCTGATGAAGCGCGGCGAGATCGTATCGCGCGGAACGGTCGCGGAGATGCGCGCTCAGTCGGCCGTGCAGGACGCATACCTTGGGGGGTAAGAACATGAGGCTCTGGCGAACCCAAATTGGGCAGGTTGAGGTCCTGCGGATCGAGGAGATGCTAACCCCGGGCTTCGACCCCAGTTTTCTCTTCCCGGATTACGACCCGGAGGTGCTCGCCGAACACCCCCAGCTGGCCCAATCGAATTTTTTCGATCAGGAAACTGGCAAGCTGATGTCGAGCATGCACTCCTGGATGTTGCGAGTGGGGCGGCATGTGATCCTGATAGACACCGCCTGCGGCAATGACAAAATTCGGTCGCATCCGGCCTTCCAGCGCTTTCATCAACTTCGCAAGCCCTACCTCGAGCGACTGGCTGATTACGGCGTGGGGCCCGATGATGTGACGCTGGTGATCAATACCCACCTTCATGTGGACCATGTAGGCTGGAACACACGACTCGAAGGCGAGCAGTGGGTCCCGACCTTCCCGAAGGCGCGCTACCTGATGGGGCGCGCAGAGATGGCTCACTGGCAAGACCCGGAGCAGGGTCTGCGCTTACATCCGATGGGCGCGGAGGTTCTGGTCGATAGTGTGAACCCGGTGATCGAAGCAGGGCTGGTGGACCTGATCGATTTCGACGAAGAGTTTCTTCCCGGAATATCGGTGCGTGCGATGAATGGTCACACTGCGGGCCAGCTTGCGGTGCACGTCCGGTCGGGCGGACAGAGCGCGCTCTTCACAGGTGACGCCTTTCACCAGCCGATGCAGGTCTATCGACCGAACTGGAGCAGTCGTTTCTGCGAGAACCCGACGCAGGCCAACGCCACGCGTAGCGCGCTCTTCGAGGAAGCGTCTGAGACGGGTGCCATCCTCTTTCCCGCACACGCCGGCAAGCCCCACGCTGGCCGGATCGAGCGCTCCGCTCGAGGTTACACATTCATCCCATTGAATG
>JAJTGH010000050.1 GCA_021299555.1 Comamonadaceae bacterium | reverse complement strand
CCTTGCGCCAGTCCTCAAGGAGCCGGTCGTAGCGGGTTCGCAATTGAGACAAGGGCCGCATGGACAACACATGGGCCGAAGACTCGCCTTCCGGCGGGGTCAGTGTCGAGCCGGTGTTGAGCGACAACCAGTCGTAGCGGAGCGATTCACCGTTGTCCAGGTGCACGCACTGTGTATCAGGGTCCAGGCGGTCAATGGCTGCCGACACCCAGCGCGCACCCGCTCGACCGCACAGGGCCGGGAAGTCGATGACGATCTCCTCGAACCCATAGGTGCCTGCCAGCCATCCGGGCACCATGCCCGAATAGGGGGCCAGCGCCTGGGGCGACACCACCACCAGATCGACGCCGGCCAGAGGCTCCTGCGACCAGGCTTGCAGTACCTGGGCATGGGCATGGCCCGCACCGGCCAATATCACGCGTTGCATGGCAGCCAGCCCTCCGGCAAGTGCGCCAGGTCTGCCGGCTCGTCGATGTCTGGCACGGCCGGCAGTTCCGTCCAGGGCAAACCGATCTTTCGAGCCCTGGCACGGGTGTCCTGCATGACCTGGGGCGTACTCCAGGTCATGTCCAGGAACAGCTCTGGTACGGGGCGCGTCAGGCCGACGAGTGCGTAACCCCCATCGAGTGCAGGCACGAACACGGCAGGAGCCAGATCGAGCGCCTGTTCGGCCTGCGCCAAGATGCGGGCATCGAGCGCCGGGGCGTCGGTACCGATCAACAAGGCACGGCGGTGTACGGACAGCACCCGGCTCAAGGCCCGGTACATGCGCTGGCCCAGATCGCCTTCGCCCTGCAGCGTGAGATGCAAACGGTCACCCGACACGTCGCAGGCACGACCGAACGCCGGGTGCTGGTCGTTGGGCGAAACGCACAACTCGAGGTGCTCGACGGGCAGGGCCCGCGCCTGCTGCAGGGTGTGTTCCAGCAAACGCTCAGCCAGATTGGCAGCGCCCTCAGGGCCCAGTGCAGGGATCAGGCGGGTTTTGGCCAACCCGGCCACAGGGGCCTTGGCAAAGACGATCAGGGCGGTGGTCATCGGTAAGCCTCTGCCAGTCGCTCGGGGGATTCGCCGCGCCAATAGCGCCAGCGCAGGCGCCACATCAGAAGGATGGTCGTCCACACGCCGCGGCTTTCCCAACGCCGGCCAGAGGTGGCCACCTGGGCACGCAGGCAGGCCGGTCGCGCCCATTGGCGTAGCCGCTTGGAGAGTTCGATATCCTCCATCAGTGGCTGCTCGGGGAAACCGCCGATGCGTTCGAAGGTGTCGCGCCGCACGAACAGGGCCTGGTCGCCGGTGGCGATCCCGCTCAGACGAGAGCGGGCATTCATGAGCGCCGCGACGACGCGCAACATCCAGGCGGAGCCGACGATCCGGACGTCAAAGCGCCCCCACACCGCACCGGCTGCGATAGCGTCCAGCACAAGCCGGTCGGCCTGTGGCGGCAGTTGGGTGTCGGCATGCAGGAACAGCAACACCTCGCCCCGTGCCTTCGCCGCCCCCGCATTCATTTGCCTCGCCCGGCCACGCGGCGCGGTGAGTACGACCGAGGCATGCGCCTGGGCCTGATGGAAGGTGTCATCGTGGCTACCGCCGTCCACCACGATCACCTCGGCGCCCTGTTGCCTCAGGTGAGCCAAGGCACGCAGGGTGGCTTCAATGCCAGCGGCCTCGTTCAGTACCGGGACAATGATCGACAAGGCGACTGCGCTCATGGCGTTCCCTTGGCGTCATTGAGGCGCCAGTCATAGTCCAGGTAGGTGATCAACACCTGGGTGGAGCGGATGCGGGCGCGGTCGGCTTCGACGTCAGCCAGAGCGTCGGCGAAGCGAGCCGCCAACCCATGCAAGGAATAGATGCCTTGGTGGCCCAGCCGGAAGTCCTCGGCATACCAGTCGAAGATGCGTGACAGTTCTAGCTGTTCAGTCTTCGGGTTCCAGCGGTTGCGTTCCCGGTCAGCCATGAAGCGCTGCATTTGCGCATCCAGCTGCTGGTCAATCAGCTCGGGAACGTAAGCTTCCTCGCGCAGCATGGGGCAGCCGATGGAGGCACAGTTCACCGCAAAGTGGATGCGTGGATCGTTGTACACGCCGCGCTTGCGAAGCATGCCGTGTTCGATATCGTCGAGCGAGACCGTCTCACCCAACAGCGCAATCCAGCGCAACTTCCAGGGGGTGGACAGCCAGTTGCCCAGGTCCTTGATGGATGCGAGACGCGGGTAGCGCGTCAGGATCAACTCGACGGTGAAGGCGTTGTAGGCGTTGATCAAGAACGCCATTTGCTGCGCCCGGGTGAATGCCTCGAAATTCACCCGAGGCACCGCCGAGAGTTGACGTAGGTAGTCCTGCAACGCGCCCCTTTGCGCCAGGAACCCGGCGTAACGTACCTGGGAGGCGCGGCCGCCACGTTGCACCACCACGAGCGATTTGACCAAGCGGTTCCAGGCTGCGTGGGTGTGGTCGAAAGTCTGCGCCAGCACCAGGGGGGCGAACGCGGTGACGCCGAGCACTGACATGCATTGACGCCGTGTGAGCCTCATGCGCGCTCCCAAGCGTGAAACCTTTCCAACCAGCCCAAGACCCTCTGCGGCGCGTGTGCACGTTTCCACTCGCCGGCTGCGTACTTGTTGGCTTCAGAGAGCGTGGGGTAGGTGTGGATGGTGCCCAGGATCTTGTTCAGGCCCAAGCCGTGCTTCATGGCCAGCACGTACTCAGCCAGAAGATCGCCCGCGTGTTCCCCGACGATGGTCACGCCCAAAATCTTGTCTTTGCCAGGCACCGTCAGAACCTTGACGAAACCGTCTGCGGTGCCGTCGGCAATGGCACGATCCAGGTCGTCGATGCCGTATTTCGTGACCTCGAAGGCAATGCCTTTGTCCTGTGCTTCGGTTTCCGACAGGCCCACGCGGGCCACTTCCGGATCGGTGAAGGTGGCCCACGGGATGACCGAGTAGTCGGCCTTGAAGCGTTTGAAGCGTCCAAACAGGGCGTTAACCGCCGCATACCAGGCCTGGTGTGCAGCCGTGTGGGTGAACTGGAACGGACCCGCCACATCGCCCACCGCGTAGATGTTGGGGTAGAGCGTTTGCAGGTAGTCGTTGGTCTCGATGGTCTTGCGCGGCGTGAGCGAAATGCCCAGTTCTTCCAGTCCATAACCGCTGACGCGCGGGCTGCGGCCTACGGCACAGAGCAGTTCATCGAAAGGCACGGCAAGTTCCTCGCCACCGTGCTGGACGATCAGGCGCTTTTCACCATTGGCCATCTCCACACGCACCGCCTGGTGCCGGGTCAGGATGTTCACCCCGTCGGCGCGCAGCGAAGCTGCAACCAACTCGCTGACTTCAGGGTCTTCGCGCACCATGATGCGCGGCGCCATCTCCACCTGTGTCACCTCGCTACCCAGGCGCGCGAAGCTCTGTGCCAGTTCGCTGCCGATGGGGCCGCCGCCCAGCACGACCAGCCGGCGGGGCAGTTCAGTCAGGTTCCATACCGTGTCGCTGGTCAGAAAGCCTGCCTCTTTCAAACCAGGAATGGGCGGAACGAAAGGGCTGGCCCCGGCGGCAATGACGATGTTGCGGGTACTCAGGGTCTGGGTGCCTCCATCGGCCAGCGTCATCTCGACGGTCCAGGGCGAAGTGATGCGCGCATGTCCTTGCAGCACCTGCACCCCCAGCCCCGTGTACCGCTCCACCGAATCGTGCGGCTCGACCTCACGAATCACGCTGTGTACCCGCTGCATCACAGCGGCAAAGTCCACCGTACCCTGGGCGTCCCGCAGCCCAAAGGTCTGCGCCTTTCGCAGTTGCTTGATCGCCTTGGCCGAGCGAATGAGGGCCTTGCTCGGCACGCAGCCGTAGTTCAGGCAGTCGCCGCCCATCTTGTGGCCTTCAATCAGCGTCACCTTGGCCTTCACGGCAGCGGCGATATAGGCCGACACCAGGCCGCCCGCGCCTGCCCCGATGACCACCAGGTTGCGGTCAAAACGCTTGGGACGTTCCCAGCGCGCATACAGCTTGCGCCTTTGCAGCGCGCCCACCACGAACTTCGCCAGCAGCGGAAACACCCCCAGAAGTGCCAGGCTCCCCAGCAGGCCGGGAGACAGCACTTCGCTCGTCGATTCGATCGCCGCCAGTTGGGTGCCCGCGTTGACGTAGACCGCCGTGCCCGCCAGCATCCCAACCTGACTGACGATGTAGAACTTGCGTGCCCCCAGCGTGGTCAGGCCCATCAGCAGGTTGATCAGCCAGAACGGAAACACGGGCACCAGCCGCAGCGTCAGGAGATAGAACGTGCCATCCTTGGCCAGCCCGTCGTTGATGGGCCGCAGCAGCTTGCCGAAGCGCTGCTGGAAGAAGTCGCGCAGCAAGTAACGCGATACCCAGAAAGCCAGCAGCGCACCCACGCTGGAGGCGAACGACACCAGCAGAAGACCCAGCGCCCAGCCAAACATAGCACCCGCAGCCAGGGTGAGGATGGATGCGCCCGGAAATGACAGCGCGGCAGCCAGAACATACACCCCAAAAAAGGCAAGGGCCGTCTGCAGCGGATGATTCGTGTAGAGGCTGGCCAGCGTATCTCGGCTGGCCTTGAGCTGATCCAGGGTCAGCCACTGGCCTAGGTCCCAGTGCCGGTAGGCCATCCACAGGACCAGACCACCTAGCAACAGCAAGAGCCACCGGACCCAAAGTCGGGGCGCACTCATCATGACTCTCCGGCGGCGCACGCGAGCTTCTGGCCGCTGGGTTCAGTTTCCAGGGCGCCACCGCAACTGCTGCCTTGTCCAGCCGTGCAACCGTAGCAATGGTCCGCCACGCGGATCGGGGTGCCGGTCACATCGGCACCAAGGAGGTCGCGCAGGTGCGGCCTTGATGCGGGCCCCAGCGTAGCCGGTATGCCCAGCATCTGGTTGAAGTCGCAGTCGTAGAGGTAACCCTGCCAATCCACACTCAGAAGGGTTCGGCACATCACCGTCTCAAGATTTTCAGGGCGATAGGAGTCCTTGAGCAGGCGCATGTAGCCCTCAAAGCTACCCTTGCTGACGAGGGTGCTGCCAAAACGCTGCACCGGCATGTTGGTGATGGCAAACAACTGATTGAAGCGGATGCCGAAGTGCTGCCACAGCTCCCGCTTGTAGTCGGCCTCGAGGGGACCTTGTGCGGGTGGCAGCACGGGACCCTGTGGGTTGTAGACGAGGTTGAGCGTCAAGCCAGAACCGGGTTGTCCATAGCCCAGTTCATTGAGCAATTGCAGGCCCGCGATGCTGCGCTCGAACACCCCATCTCCGCGCTGGCGATCCACGTTCGAAGGCGAATAGCAAGGTAGAGAAGCCGTTACTTCGACGCCCTGTTCGGCCAGGAACTCTGCCAGCCCTTCCTGCCCAGGCTCCGAGAGGATGGTCAGGTTGCAGCGATCGATCACCCGCGCCCCCATTTGGCGCGCCTGTTGCACGAGCGCGCGAAAGTTGACATTAAGCTCGGGCGCCCCACCAGTTAAATCCACCGTCTTGATGTGGCGTGTCTTCAAAACAGCCAGCACCAACTTGACCGTGTCTTCGTCCATCATTTCGGTGCGATGGGGCCCTGCGTTCACATGGCAGTGCAGACAGGTCTGGTTGCACTTGTAGCCCAGGTTGATCTGCAGCGTTTCCAAAACCTTGCGCTGCAACGCAGGAAAGTCAGTCTTGACGAGAAGAGGTAGGGTGGGTCGCATGCTGCTCAATCAAAGGATTGGTGTCCTAGGCTATTCGTCGGGCCGGACTGAAAAGTTACAAACTCGACTCCCGGGTCCTAACCGTGCTGCCGATTACACGGTTTGTCTGCAGGCACGAAATGGAGGTCTGCAAACCCTGACTGCGCGGCAGACTGGGTGTTATCGGTATCAGCGGTGATCGCCAATTGAATGGGCTGCGCTCCAGCCCCAAAGAGCCGGGTCACGTCACGGCGCACGTCAACCCGCTCCCAGACCCATCGCCCGGCATCCTGATCGCCGCTGCGCAAGACAACCATCTGAGCACGATCTGTGTAAGCGTTGGGGCGGGTGGTGCCGACGGGTTGTCGGTTGTCCCAGACGTAATTGATCGCAGCATCGGGGACGTCCTGCCCCCACATGGCCCGCGCCACCGCCAGTTGGGCACGCAACGCAAGGCCAATGGAGGAGGCAGGCAACCGAAAGCTCACATAAACCCTTCCTGCGTAATCGTCACCCTCCTTACGCGTCATGTCGGCCTGAGCCAATGAGGCGCCTACGCGCCAACGCCAGCACAAGACGGGGGTGGCATCGAGGTCAACGCTGATGGGGCGGGCCAGCAGCGACATGCTGGACTGGGAAATGACCTCGACCGAGTGGACACCCTCCCACTGGGTCAATCTGAAGCTGTTGGGACGTTGGCCGGACTTCAGCCGAACCTCCTGCCAGGGAACCAGACCAAGATCGAATCGCCCCACCCACTGAACCCATACCGGATCCGTAAGCGGCACAGCGCCAACGCTCGCACACACCGGTGCGGCCAATGCGATCAAGGCCGAAAACACGACCGGAAGGACAAGATGAGAGTGCAGCGGCTTAAGGGTGGCAAGCGGAAATCGTATGTCCGCCCCCAAGCCGGGTCGCTTGCGATCGAGTGGTACCAGGAGGATGTCCATGTCCTCCATAATTCGCACTGGACAAGGCAAAGGTTACATAACGGTGATCAGAAGCCGATCAGCAAAAAGATACCGCCCGTACTGGATGGGTGTAACCAAACCATCATCTCCGACGAATTGAAGAACGACGCGCAACACAGTGACTTCGAGTCCGGCCTGAAGCCGCTGTGGTTGCGCGCCCAATCAGGAGATGAGTTGTCGTACCAAAAAGCTCTTCGGTTGATTGCGGGGCGACTGCGTTCCTACTTTCGTCGCCATCTGATGAACCTGCCGGACGACGTAGAGGACCTCGTGCAGGAGACTTTGCTAGCGCTGCATTTGCACCGTGGCAGTTATGACCCGACACAGCCCGTGTCAGCTTGGGTGCTGGGCATTTCCCGCCACAAATTGATGGACCTTTACCGCCGACGTGGACGGCGTGAAGCCCTGCATGAGCCGATTGACGGGTTGGAAGAACACCTGGCAGCCGAGGATCCAGGCGAAACTCTGGCTAACGTTGATCTGCACAGCCTCCTCCAAGAGTTGCCAAAGGCCCAACGCATTGCAATTGAGATGACCAAACTTGAAGGCTTGAGTGTTGCCCAGGCGTCAATACGGACAGGTGTCTCGGAATCGGCGATCAAAGTCCAGGTTCATCGGGGCCTCAAGCGTCTGGCGGCCCTCGTCCGCAAGGAGCCCACGTGAAAACCGACACTCTGATTGAAATGCTCGCAAGGCAGGCTGGCCCGGCGCCAGACTTTCCTGTGAGACGCCGATTGGCGGCAGCTGCTGCCCTGGGGTTTCTGGCCAGCAGCGTCCTTGCCCTGGTTCTGATCGGCCCTTTGCCTGCGGCGGCTTTTTACACGGCAGCTCCGTGGATCAAGTTTGTCTACGCGGTGCTGCTACTGGCTGGGGCGAGCGCCTTGGCCGCGAGACTGTCCCGCCCCGTTTCTTCGACGATCACGGCTCGTGCGGCGGTCGTTGGTGTTTTCCTACTGATGCTGCTCGCTGGCGCTGTGACTTTGATCGCAACTCCGGAGGGCGAGCGATGGTCCGCTTTGTTGGGGCAGACGTGGTGGATCTGTCCTTGGATGCTGATGATGCTCTCGTTACCCGCGCTGTCTGCAATTCTTTGGGCTATGCGCAGCCTCGCGCCGACTCGGCTGAGGCAAGCAGGTTTTGCGGCTGGATTGGTCGCTGGCGTAGTGGGTGCGATGGGGTATTCATTGGCCTGCCCCGAGACGTCTGTTGCCTTCGTGGCAGTTTGGTACTCGCTCGGAATCGCACTGACTGGATGGGTCGGGCAGTGGCTAGGGCCTAAGGTGATGCGCTGGTAACCGTTGTCAAGAGATTGGCACAACAGGACTTCCGGCAAATCGAATGAGACTCTTCGCAACAGTGGGTTGCTAAGCTGAGCCAGGTGCGTTTGAACCTAGTAATGCGCTCTTGCGAAGCAGATGAATCCCAGAATTGCCATTTCGATTTCAGCCACGCTATTCGTTTCAATCTTAGCGGCCGGCAACTATTACTACAGGGTCCACTTGAAGCCGGAGCCTCCTGTCTACAAGAGCCTGTGCGAACGGCAAATTGCTGAGGTGGATGCGGCAATTACCTCGCAGTACGGAAAAGGGGCGCTACGGGTATTAGACCTGCGTCCCGACGCGAAGGTCACGGAAAAGGAAATCAACCAAGTAAGGTCCATTCGACGTCTTGCGGTTCAACTTTTGAACGACAAGCAAGAAAATTTATGCAGAGAAACGATCCAAGCAGCTCGCGCAATCATGAAGATGTGACTCTTCTGAGAGTCTCAAAACGCTAATCGGTACGGCGCCAAAACTCTGATTTTTCGCCAACCCCCTCCTGCCGTACTACGGTCAGAAAGTCAGGAGGTTCTGAGACGAAACGGGGTTTGAGACGGATTTCGGGGGTGGGTGGCCATGGGGTCAGTCAGGAGCCCATAGCAAAAAGCCCCGCGTGGTGCGGGGCTCTGAGCGCCTGACAACCCGACTGAGCGAGTTAGCAGGTCTTATTCTGGCGGAGAGGGTGGGATTCGAACCCACGGTAGGGTCGCCCCTACGCCTGATTTCGAGTCAGGTACATTCGACCACTCTGCCACCTCTCCTGCGTCGACTCGAGTCCTAAATTCTATCAGAGGGCAGGCGCAGCGCAGGGCTGACCGATTGCGCTGAGCGTCTGGCTCAGGGGCGTTTGGGCGCTACCACGGTGGCATTGCGCGGGGCGACGGTCAGGGTGACGGTGCCGCCGCTCATCAAGCCGCCTTCGACCAGTTCCACAGTGGCGGTCCGATCTTGTCTGGTGAAGACCAGCAAGCTGGATTTGCCGCGCACCGAAGAGATCAAGGTCCACCCCTGGCCTTGGTAGGTGTCGATAAAAAAGCGGATCGCTGCGTCGATGTCCTTGCCCACGGTGGCCACCACGCGGCCAACCCACTGAGCACCGGAGCCGATGATCAACGACAACTCCGGCTTCATGGTGGCCCCCGGCGGCAGAGTCGATTGGCTGATGGCCTCGGTGGGGGCTTGCACCTGATCGGCACTGCCAGAAACCAGCGGGGTGCTGCTGCACCCGCCCAGCAGAGCAGCACTCAAGGCAACGATTAGCAACGGTTTCATGGTCATGACCTTTCGTGGGCACGCAAACTCTGCAGGCCGCCCATATAGGGGCGCAGCACCTCGGGGATGGTCACCGAGCCGTCGGCCTGCTGGTAATTTTCAAGCACGGCCACCAGGGTGCGGCCCACCGCAAGGCCCGAGCCGTTGAGAGTATGCACCCATTCGTTTTTGCCCTGGGCGTTCTTGAATCGAGCCTGCATGCGCCGCGCCTGAAACGCCTCGCAATTGGAGACCGAGCTGATCTCACGGTAAGTGCCCTGCGCCGGCAGCCAGACCTCAAGGTCGTAGGTCTTGGCTGCACCAAAGCCCATGTCGCCGGTGCATAGCAGCATGACGCGATAGGGCAGACCCAGGGCCTGCAAGATGGCTTCGGCATGGCCACAACGGTACTTCAGAGGTGGGGATGAGGTAGAGCGGCACGCTCTCGGCTTGTGTGCCGCCCTGCCCGCCCTTGTTGGCAGCGAACAGGTCTTCTTCAAACTTGGGCAGCTGTCCGGTACCTCGCAGCGATTGGTCGTTGACGATGTAGGGGACGTAGCACTCGGTGTAGCCGTGCTGCTGGGTTTGCATGTCCAGCATGAAGGCGGCCAGCGCACGGTGCAGACGGGCCAGCGGGCCCTTCATCACGGTAAAACGTGAACCGGCCAATTTGGTTCCCAGCTCAAAGTCCAGGCCCAGGGGCTCTCCCACGTCCACGTGGTCGCGTGCTTCAAAAGCCATCTGAGGGGCGCGAGCGCCCAAGCCGGCGCCCGGTGCCCAGCATCGCACTTCGACATTGCCCGCTTCGCCGGCACCGCGCGGAACGCTGGCCTGCGGCAAGTTGGGCACGGCAAGCAGCAGAGTTTGCAGCTCTTGCTGGATCTGCTCGAGCCGCTGGGCCGACTGCTCAAGCTCAGTCTTGAAGTGAGCGACCTGCGCCATGACGGCGCTGGCGTCCTGTCCCTGCGACTTGATCTGGCCTATTTGCTTGGACAGCAGGTTGCGTTGGTTTTGCAACTCTTCGGTGCGCACCTGCAGCCGCTTGCGTTCGGCCTCGAGCGACTCAAAGGCTGCAACGTTCAAAAAGGGCTGCGGAGTCTTGCGGCTTTCCAGGCCGGCCAGGGCGGCGGGCAGGTCCTTGCGAAGCAGTTGGATATCGAGCATCGAACGATTTTAGTACCCACGCTCTGGGCCCATGCCAGGCCCAGATCAGAGCGGAGACGCCGGCTCGTCAAGCTTGAGGCCTTTGGGCAACGGAAATTTGAGCGTCTCGGTGATACCGTCCATTTTTTGAACGGAAATGGCACCCAGGGCGCGGATGCGCTGGATCACCGCCTGCACCAGCACCTCGGGGGCCGAGGCGCCCGCCGTCAGGCCCACGCGCAGCTTGCCTTCGAACCAGGACGACTTGACGTCGGCCGGGCTGTCGACCATGTGGGCTTCGGTGCCCAGGCGATTGGACAGCTCGGCCAGACGGTTGCTGTTGGAGCTGGTGGGACTGCCCACCACGATCAAAATATCAACCTGCGGGCTGAGCAGCTTGACCGCGTCTTGCCGGTTCTGCGTGGCGTAGCAGATGTCTTGGTGCTTGGGCCGGCGCACCTGGGGAAATCGTGCCTGCACGGCGGCGGTGATCTCAGCGGCATCGTCCACACTGAGCGTGGTCTGTGTGACCACGGCCAGACGATCGGTCTGGCGCGGCTGCACCTTGGCCACGTCGTGCACGTCTTCAACCAGGTAGATGCCGTCAGACAGCTGGCCCATGGTGCCTTCAACCTCAGGGTGGCCCTTGTGGCCGATCATGATGAACTCATAGCCTTCGCGGTGAAGCTTGGCCACTTCCACGTGCACCTTGGTCACCAAGGGGCAGGTTGCGTCAAAAATGCGAAAGCCGCGCGCCTGGGCTTCCTCTTGCACCGCCTTGCTCACGCCATGCGCACTGAAGACCAAGGTGGCCC
The DNA here is from genome assembly GCA_021299555.1 of Comamonadaceae bacterium. GTDB lineage: Bacteria > Pseudomonadota > Gammaproteobacteria > Burkholderiales > Burkholderiaceae_C > Polaromonas. The sequence goes on along the minus strand of JAJTGH010000050.1, from coordinate 28,430 downwards.
CGGCCGGAACATCGTCAAGCTCTTCAATGAAGATGGCGCCACGCGACTTGAGATTTTCGACAACGTGGGTGTTGTGCACGATCTCATGGCGCACATAAATGGGCGCGCCAAACTTGATCAAAGCACGCTCCACAATGTCGATCGCACGGTCGACACCGGCACAAAAACCACGGGGTTCAGCCAAAAGAACTTGGCGCACCGGCTTGGAAGCTGAGAAATTCATAACACTCCAATCACCTGCACCTCAAACACCACGGCCTGGCCTGCCAGGGGGTGATTGAAGTCAAATTGCACCGCACCGTCGGCGCCCACTTGCAGCACCGCTCCGGCGTATTGCCCCTGGCCGTTGGGCGTGGGAAATTGCACCACATCGCCCGGAACATAGCGCTCCTGCGGATCGCCCAATTCATTGAGCAACTTGCGCGCGACCCACTGTAGCAAGTCTGGATTGCGCGGGCCAAAAGCCTCGCCGGCGGGCAACTCAAAGCGGGTGCGACTGCCTTCGGCCAAGCCCAGCAAACGCGCTTCCAGCGCAGGCGACCACTCACCTGTGCCCAGGCTCAGGGTGGCGGGCTTGTCGGCAAAGGTGTTGATGATTTGCGCGCCCTCCCCGGCCGGCCCCAAAGCGGCCAGACGGTAGTGCAGGGTGAGGAAAGAGTCGGCTTGTACGACGGGCAGGGTGGCTGAAGCGGTCATAGACCGATCGATTGTAGGCAGCCCCGGCCCGGCGGCCCAAAGCCGAGGACGGCAGACCACCGCAGGCGGCGCTGGGGTCTAGGAGGAATGGGACATCGGCGCTATGCTCGCAAAAATGAGTATTAAAGAACTACCTATTGATGCTCGGCCGCGCGAGAAATTGCTGGCGCGCGGGCCGGCATCGCTGAGCGACGCCGAACTGCTGGCCTTGCTGCTGCGCAGTGGTCTGCGGGGCAAAGGCGTGCTGATGCTGGCTCAGGAGGTGCTGCAGACCTTTGGGGGTCTGGCCGGTCTGCTGCACACCGAGGCCCAGGCGCTCAAGCGGATCAAGGGGCTGGGGCCTGCCAAGCAGGCCGAATTGCTGGCAGTGCTCGAGATTTCACGCCGGGGCCTGGCCCAGCAGTTGCAGGCCAGGCCCCTGTTTGACAGCCCGCAGGCGGTGCGCCAGTACCTGCAGCTGCAACTGGGCTCCCGACCACACGAGGTGTTTGCGGTGATGTTTCTCGACAGCCAGCACCGGCTCATTGCGCTGGAGGAAATGTTTCGCGGCACGCTCACGCAAACGAGCGTGTACCCGCGCGAAGTGGTCATGCGGGCCCTGGGCTTGAACGCCGCTGCTGTGGTGCTGGCGCACAACCACCCCAGTGGCTCGACCCAGCCATCGCGCGCCGACGAGGTGCTCACACAGAGCCTCAAAAGCGCGCTGGCTCTGGTCGATGTGCGGGTGCTCGATCATTTTGTGGTCACCGCCAATCAAGCGCGGTCCATGGCTGAAATGGGGCTGATCTGAGCGCTGCGCGTCTTGACCTTAAAACGCAAGCCGATAGATCCTTGGCTTACAGTGCTGAGCATGAAAGCTGAGCCCATCAAAGACCTGCGCGAGCTCAAGGGGCTTAAAAAGCAGATCGAGCGCCAAGCCCAGATTCGGGCCGAGCAGGAGGCCGCCCGCATCGAGGCTCAGCGGCGTCAGCAGGCCGAGCAGCAGTTGTTCAGCCAGAGCGTGGGCGCGGTGCGGCCGCTGGCCGACAAGCACCGAAACAAAAAACCGCCCGCAGCACCCAGGCCACAGCCGGTGCCGGTTCAGCAGCGGCTAGACGATCAGGCCGTGATGCGCGAGGCCCTGTCCGACGAGTTCGATGTCGAGACCTTGCTCGACACCGACGAGGCATTGAGCTACAGGCGCCCCGGCTTGGGGCCGGATGTGGTGCGCAAACTGCGACGCGGCGGCTGGCGTTTGCAGGGGCAGATCGACCTGCACGGGTTCAGGCGCGAGGACGCCCGGCAAGCGCTGGCCGACTTCATACGCGAGGCGCACAAAACCGGCTGGCGCTGCGTGCGCGTGGTGCACGGCAAGGGGTTGGGGTCACCGGGCAAGACCCCGGTGCTCAAGGGCCGGGTGCAGAGCTGGCTGGTGCAAAAAAAAGAGGTGCTGGCTTTTGTTCAGGCGCGGCCAGCAGAGGGCGGCGCTGGGGCCTTGGTGGTGCTGTTGGCGCCATCGGCCACGCCCTGACGGTGTAGTGCCAGGTTCGTCGGGGAATTCGGCCTGGGCTGAACGCAGGCCGAAGCAGCCTGTCGTGAAGACTGCTCGTGTGCCCTCACCACAAGCCTCTTACAGACAAAGAGGCGGTCCTACTGCGCAACGCCCCGGTTGCGCATCCAGTCGGCTGTTTGAAAAAACGAGCTGTTCAGGCGCCGCCGCAAGGTGTCGTCGACGCCAGTCTCTTGCATGGCTTGATCCATGCAGGCAAGCCACTGGTCGCGCTCTGACAGACCGATTGAAAACGGCATGTGGCGCATGCGCAGGCGCGGGTGGCCAAAGCGTTCCGTGTAGTGCTCAGGCCCGCCCATCCAGCCGCACAAAAACCAAAATAGCCGCTGGCGCGCCTGCGTCAGCTCACTGCCGTGCGCGCGACGCAGGTCGGCGTAGTCGGGCTCAAGGTCCATGAGGTCGTAGAAGCGATCGACCAAGGCGCGAACTTTGTCCTCGCCGCCCATCCATTCAAAGGGAGTCTTCAAAGGGGGATCGCCTGGCGGCTGTTCACTCTGCATGGGCGCAATTGTCGTTCGGGCCGGCGCCGTTCAGGGGCAGTCCAATTCAAGCCTTACTGCGCCCGCCGCAGCGTCTGCACCACCGGAGTGGTCAGCACCGAGCGCAAGCCCCACCAGCCCGCAGCCAGGGCCAACACCGCGCCCGCCGCACTGCCAGCCAACAGGACCCAGAGCGAAGCGGTCCATTCAAAGTCAAACACGAAGTGCGCCAGCGCCCAGCCCACAGCCGAAGCCACTGAAGAGGCCAAAAAACCGGCCAACAAACCTACGCCCAGCAGCTCGGCCCGCTGCACCTGTCGCAGCAGCGAGGCGCGCCCGCCCAAGGCCATCATGATGGCAAATTCACGTGTGCGCTCCTCGCGAGTGGCCGTGACTGCCGCAAACAGCACCACCAAGCCGGCGGCCAGGGTAAACCCAAACAAAAACTCCACCGCCCGGATCACCTGACCGAGCACACGCTGCACCTGAGCAATGGTCGCGGTCATGTCAACATTCGTGATGTTGGGAAAGCGCCGCACCAACTGGTTGTCAAAGCTCACACGCCGGCCCTGCTCGACGCGCGCGCCGCCCTCCGGGGCACGAAATGCCGAGATATAAGTCAGCGGCACATCCTGCATTTGCGCAAGCGGAAAGATCACGAAAAAATTGACCCGCATCGAACCCCAGTCGACCTTGCGCAAGCTGGTGATGCGCGCGCTGGTGCTTTGCCCGGCAATGTCAAAGGTCAAACGATCACCAAGTTTGAGACCCAGCGTGCGGGCCAGGCCGTCCTCGACACTCAGGCCCTGGCTGTCGTTGGCCGTCCACAACCCTGCAACCAGCTCGTTGTGCGGCGGCAGTTCGGCCGCGTGCGACAAATTGAATTCGCGCTCGACCAGGCGCTGGGCACGGTCATCACCATAGCTTTGGGGGCTTATGGCCTTGTCATTGACCGCCACCAGGCGGCCGCGGATCATCGGAAACCAGTCAAAGCGCTGCACGCCCGCATCGCGCAGGGCCTGCTGAAAGTCCTGACCCTGCTCGGGCTGCACGTTGATGACAAAGCGATTGGGCGCGTCGGGCGGCGTGGCCTGCTGCCAGCTGCGTATCAGATCGGTGCGCAGCAGCACCAGCAAGACCAGGGCCAACAAGCCCACAGCCAGCGCACTGACCTGCACCACCGCATAACCGGGTCGCGCGGCCACCTGCCGCGTGGCCAGCACCAGCCAGCGCGGGGCGGTCGATTCGTTCACGCTGGCGCGCAGGGCCAACACGCCCAGCCAGCTGATCAGCGCAAAGAACAACACGGCCGCGGCAAAGCCAGCAACCGCGATCAAGCCCAACTTGAGATCGCTGCTGACGGCCAGCAGCAAGCCTGCGAAACCGGCCACACCCAACAGCAAAACAGCCAGAGAAACAGGGCGCAAATTCCCAATGTCGCGGCGCATCACCCGCAGCGGCGGCACCTGAGCCAGCTGCAACACCGGCGGCAAACCAAAGGCCAGCATCAAGGTCAGGCCCATCCCCAAACCCAGGAGGGCCGGGGCCAAGCCGGGCATGGGCAACGTTGACTCCACCAGCCCGGCCAACAGCAACACAAACACATGGTGAACCGCGTAGCCCAACCCCACGCCCACAAAGCTGGCGATCAAACCGACGAGCAAAAACTCAAAGGCATAGGCCAGCGCGATGCTGCGTTGACTTTGCCCCAGGACCCGCAGCATGGCGCAGCTGTCCAGGTGGCTGGCCGCAAAGCCACGCGCCACGATGGCCACGGCCACGGCGCTCAAAAGCGCAGCCAGCAAAGCCACCAGACTGAGAAACTTGCCAGCGCGGTCCAGGGTTTGACGCATCTCCGGTCGCCCGCCCTCGAGCGATTCGACCCGGATGCCGCGCAGCTTGTCCCCATCGATCTGAGACTGCACAGCGCGGCTGAAATCACGCACCTGGGCATCGCTGCCAGCCACAGCCAAGCGGTAATTGGTTCGGCTGGCCGGCTGAATGAGGCCGGTGGCTGCGACGTCGGCCTGGTTGATCATGACGCGCGGCGAAAAGCTCATGAATCCGGCACCACGGTCTGGCTCCTGGATGATCAGCCGGTCGATGCGAAAGCTGGCATCGCCGAGCAGCAGGCTCTTGCCAACATCGAGGTCCAAGGCATCGAGCAGGGAGGGATCGACCCAGACCTGCCCCGGCGCTGGCACATCCCGGGCGACTTCCTCAGCCTGGCCAGGGCCGGCGGCAATGCGCAGTTTGCCGCGCAGCGGATAACCAGACTCAACCGCCTTGAAGGCCACCAGCTTGCTGTCGCCCCCGTCTCGCTCACTGGCCCGAGCCATGGTCGGAAAACTCACCGATTGGGTCATGCTCAAGCCCAGACCACGGGCTCGGTCAACAAAGGCTGCGGGCATGGGGCGGTCGCTGCTGATCACCGCATCGCCACCGAGCAATTGGCGGGCATCGCGCTCCAGACCGCCTTGCAATCGGTCAGCAAAAAAACCCACCGCCGTCAGGGCCGCCACAGCCAGGGACACTGCCACAAGGAGCAGGCGCAACTGCCCAGCACGCCAGTCGCGCCAGGCATTTTTTAAACCGAGTTCCCAAAATTTCATCCCCACACCATAGCGCAAAGCCATGAACCCGCAATGGGCTCGGGGCATTGCCCTATCGCTGCAAGCGCGCCGTTCCCACAACCGCAACGTGGGATGCGGCAGTATTTCCCACTCTGCCCCTCGGACAGGGCGCAGGACAGCATGTATCCGGCAACTCTGGGAGAGGATTGGGGTGAAGGCAGGGGTCAGGTGACGGCCAGGCCGCCCGCAGCCGCACTGCCTTGCGCGCGATCGCGCGGATCCATGCGCAGCCTCTCGGGGTGGCTAAAGCACAGGAAGCGGTTGTGGGTGGCGCGGCCGATGGTGCACAGCCCCACTTGCTGCGCCACCTGATGGCCCATCTGGGTGATGCCACTGCGCGAAATGGCAAACGGTGCGCGCATCTGAGCCGATTTGATGATCATCTCGCTGGTCAACCGGCCTGTGGTGTAGAGCGCCAGCGGCGCCGTCGCCTCATGGAGCAGGCTCCAGCCGGCAATGGTGTCGAGCGCATTGTGGCGGCCCACATCCTCGACAAAAACAAGCATGTCCGGCTCTTGCGACGCCAGACTGAACAGCGCGCAGGAATGCACCGATCCGGCCAACTTATAGGTGCTGTCGGTCAGGCGTATGGTGTTGACCAGGCTGTGCACCTGCTGCTGCGTGATGCATGCGTCTGGCGGCAATTGCATCTGGGCCACGCCTTCCATCAGGCTGCCAAACACGCTGCCCTGACCACAGCCTGTGGTCACCACGCGATGGGCGGTTTTCTCATCCAGATTCGAAATGCCGCGGTGAGTCTTGACCGCCGCTGCGCCCACTTCCCAATCGACCGTGATGGATTGCACCTCCTGAGCCGATGCGATCAAGCCCTGGTTGTGCAAATAGCCCAGGGCCAGCCATTCGGGTCGCGCGCCCAGGGTCATGAGCGTGACCAACTCGCGTTTGTCCACATAAAGCGTCAAGGGCCGCTCAACGGGAATGGACAACTCGCGCGGCTGCCCGTTTTCGTCAACCGCCGTGATCGGACAAGTCATCGGCAGCCGAGCCTGGCTCAGGTGTGGCAAGGCGCCGGCACGGCTGGCCACCGAGCGCACATGCATCATGGCAGTCCCAGATCGCCGCGGTAACCCCGCTCAGCCGGCAGCAGACCGCCCGGGCTGACCTGTACGGCGCAGTACTTGAATTCAGGGATCTTGCCAAAGGGATCGATCGCCCCGTTGGTCATCAGGTTGGCCGCAGCCTCGTGGTACGCGAAGGGCATGAAGACCGCTCCGCGCGGCGTGCCGTCGTCACGGCGCAATTGCAAGGTCACGGCCCCACGCCGCGATCGCAGGGTGACCACATCGCCGGGCTCAAGACCGAGCGCGGCCAGATCGGCGCCGCACAAACTGGCGGTGGCCACCGGCTCGATGGCATCGAGCATGCTCGCGCGCCGCGTCATGCTTCCGGTGTGCCAGTGTTCGAGCTGCCGGCCGGTGATCAGCACAAAAGGAAATTGCGCATCGGGCAATTCGTCGGCGTGGATCAGATCGGCTGGCACCAACTTGACCCGGCCGTCAGGCGTGTCAAAGTGTTCGGTGAACACCGTCGCCTGCCCAGGGTCATCTTCACTGAGGCAGGGATAGGTCACGCTCGAGTGCTGTTCGAGCCGCTGCCAGCTGATGCCCGCAATGCTCGCGTGCATGGCCTGCCGCATTTCTTCGTAGACCTGGGCCACGCCATGGTGCTCGCCCGCATAGCGCCAGTCCAGTCCAAGGCCGGCGGCCATTTGCTCGATGATCCACAGGTCGGCGCGGGCATCGCCAGGCGGCTCAATGGCCTGCCGGCCCAATTGCACCATGCGGTCCGTATTGGTCACCGTGCCGGTTTTTTCAGGCCAGGCGGTCGCCGGCAGCACGACGTCAGCCAGCCAGGCGGTCTCGGTCATGAAGATGTCCTGCACCACCAGGTGCTCCAGGGCGGCCAAGGCGGCACGTGCGTGGTGCAAGTCGGGGTCGCTCATGGCCGGGTTTTCGCCCATGATGTAGAGCCCGCGCACCTTGTGCGGATCGCCGTCGTCGGCCAGGGCCTTGTCCATGATCTCGGTGACGGTGTAGCCCGGCGTCTTGTCCAGTGGGGTGCCCCAAAACTGCTCGAACCAGGCGTGCGCAGATTCATCGCTGACACGCTGGTAGTTGGGAAACATCATGGGGATCAGGCCCGCATCGCTGGCGCCCTGCACATTGTTCTGGCCGCGCAGCGGATGCAGGCCCGAGCCGGGCTTGCCAATTTGGCCGGTGATGGTCGACAGAGCAATGAGACAGCGCACATTGTCGGTGCCGTGCACATGTTGGCTCACGCCCATGCCCCACAAAATCATGGCGCTTTTCGCCCTGGCAAAGGCACGCGCCACTTCGCGCAATGCGCCCGCGTCAATGCCGCAAATGGGAGCCATGGCCTCAGGGCTGTAAGGCCGAACCCGCTGACAAAGAGCCTGGTAATCACTGACGCGTTGGGCAATGAAGTCGGCGTCGACCAGGCCCTCTTCGATCACAGTGTGGATCATCGCGTTGAGCATGGCCACGTCGGTGTCGGGCTTGAACTGCAGCGTGCGCCAGGCGTACTTGCCAATGTCGGTGATGCGTGGATCAGCAAGCACCAATTTCGTGCCGGCCTTGACCGCATTTTTCATCCAGGTGGCCGCCACCGGGTGGTTGGCCGTGGGGTTGGAGCCGATCACGAAAATCAGCTCGGCCTGCGCCACGTCGGCGACCTGATTGCTCACCGCGCCCGACCCCACACCTTCGAGCAGCGCAGCCACGCTCGAGGCGTGACACAGCCGCGTGCAGTGGTCCACGTTGTTGCTGTGAAAGCCGGTGCGCACCAGCTTTTGAAACAGGTAGGCCTCTTCGTTGCTGCCCTTGGCCGAGCCAAAGCCGGCCAGCGATCGGGGGCCGTGGGCGTCGCGCAGGTGCTTGAGACCGCCAGCGGCCAAGGCCAGGGCTTCGTCCCATGTGGCCGGGCGAAACACCTGCGACCAATCGGCACTGTTGCGGTTCAGGCCCTCCAGAGCCGCGGGGTCCTTGGGCACGCCAGGTCGGCGAATCAGCGGCTGCGTCAAACGCTGGGGGCTGTGCACATAGTCAAAACCAAAGCGACCCTTGACGCACAAGCGCGCATGGTTGGCCGGGCCATCGCGGCCCTCGACACTGACGATCTGCTGATCCTTCACGTTGTAGGTGAGCAGGCAGCCCACGCCACAAAATGGGCAAACCGAATCGACCTTCTTGTCGACCTGCTGCGAGCCGATTTGCGTCTTGGGACTGAGCGCACCGGTGGGGCAGGCCTGCACACATTCACCGCAGGCCACGCATGTGCTCTGGCCCATGGGGTCGGCCAGATCAAACACGATTTGGCTGTGCGACCCACGGCCTGAATAGCCGATCACATCATTGACCTGCTCCTCGCGGCAGGCGCGCACACAGCGGGTGCACTGGATGCAGGCGTCGAGGTTGACCGCCATCGCCGGATGGGAAAGGTCTGCCGCCGGCTGCTCGCGGCGCAAGGCGCGCAATTGGGGACGCACACTGACCTGAAGGCGCTCGGCCCAAAAACTGAGCTCGCCATGTTGACCCGGCGCTGCAGCCGGGTTCAGGGCCATGCCATCGTCGTTCCACTTGTACCCCTGGTCTGGCACGTCCGAGAGCAACATCTCGAGCACCATCTTCTGACTCTTGAAGGCGCGTTCGCTGCTGGTGCGCACCTGCATGCCTGCAGTGGCGACCCGGCAACAGCTCGGTGCCAGCGTACGCTCGCCGGAAATTTCAACCAAACAGGCGCGGCAGTTGCCATCGGGGCGCAGGCCCTCTTTGAAACACAGGTGCGGGATCTCCACGCCTTGACGCTGAGCAGCCTGCAAAATGGTCTCACCCGAGTGGGCTTGAACCGTGCGGCCGTCGAGCCCAAACTCGATCACCGAAGGCGCCATCTGGTCGGCGCGGATACGGGCATTCATGATCCACCTCCGACTTCATGCGCAAAATGCGTGAGCACGCTGCGCAGCGGGTTGGGCGCTGCCTGGCCCAGACCGCAGATCGAGGCGTCCTCCATGACCTGTGCGAGATCGCGCAAAGTGTCCTCGTCCCACACCGGCGTGACCATCAATTGAGCCGCCTTGGCAGTACCCACCCGGCAGGGTGTGCACTGCCCACAGCTTTCGTGCTCAAAAAACCGCATCATGTTCAGTGCGGCGTCGCGGGCCCGGTCATGCTGGCTGAGCACGATCACCGCAGCCGACCCGATGAAGCAGCCATGCGGCTGCAAGGTGTCAAAGTCCAGGGCAATGTCGGCCATGGTCGCTGGCAAGATGCCGCCCGATGCACCACCGGGCAAATAGGCATACAACTCGTGACCGGGGGCCATGCCGCCACAGTAATCGGCCACGAGTTCGCGCAGGGTGATGCCCGCCGGCGCAAGCTTGACCCCGGGGTTTTTAACCCGACCGCTGACGCTGAAGGAGCGCAGGCCCTTGCGCCCGTGGGCTCCGAACGATGAGAACCACTGCGGCCCACGCTCGACGATGCTGCGCACCCAATACAGCGTCTCAAAGTTGTGCTCGAGCGTGGGCCGGCCAAACAGACCGACCTGCGCAATGTAGGGCGGCCGCATGCGAGGCTCACCGCGCTTGCCCTCGATGCTTTCGATCATGGCAGATTCCTCGCCGCAGATGTAAGCCCCCGCGCCTCGGCGCAATTCGATGCGCGGCAGCAAGCAAGGCGGATCGGCCTGCAAGTGGGCAATCGCTGCGGCCAGCAGGCGCCGGGCGTCGTGGTATTCGTCACGCAAGTAGATGTAACAGACCTCAGCGCCCACCACCTGCGCGGCAATGAGCATGCCCTCGAGAAAGCGGTGCGGGTCGCGCTCCAAATAGGTGCGGTCCTTGAAGGTGCCGGGTTCGCCCTCGTCAATATTGACAGCAAGCAGGCGAGGCGCAGCTTGCTCGCGCACGATGCGCCACTTGCGCCCGGCCGGAAAGCCTGCACCCCCCAAACCACGCAGACCGGAGTCTTCGAGGGCGGCGATCACGTCATCGGCCGGCAACCGGCCTTGGGCGATGCGACGCAGCAGTTCGTAGCCGCCGTGCGCACGGTAGGCCAGCAGGTCCACCGCCGCCGGCGGGTTGGCAGGCGTGCCGCTGGTGATGCTTTGCAGCGCGAGCTCGGCCGGGCGCCCCGGCGCAAAGCTGGGCCACTTTTTCCAGGCTCGCCTGGGCCACCGCGCTCTGGTGCACGGCGACCGCGGGCGCCTGTTCGCAGCGGCCAATGCACGGCGCTGCAATCACCCGCACGCCATCGCCCAATATCGCGGGCAGCTTGTCCAGCAGCTGCTGCGCGCCCTGCAATTCACAGGCCAGGCCATCGCACACGCGCACCGTGAGCGCAGCCGCATCCTGGCCCTCGCGCAGGAGGTCAAAGTGGTGATAAAAGCTCGCGACCTCATGGACCTCGGCCATGGGGATGTTCATCTCGCAGGCCAGTGCGACCAGGTGCCGCTCATGCAAACCCAGGTAGGCGTCCTGCAAAAGATGCAGGTACTCGATGAGCAGGTCACGTCGATGGCCACCTTCAGGCCGAGGGCCAAGCAGCGCACGCACCTGATCCGTAGACAGGTCATCGCTCTGGCGGCCTTTGAGGCGGGCATGGCGCTTGCCAGTGCGCCGCAGGCTCTCCAGACTCACGGTGGCCAGAGTCGGCGCAGACGGTGGAGGAACTGAGGTGGACATGCCAAGGTTTGGTGGTTCAAGCAAAGCCAGTGGGCCCAGGCTGAGGACGAACTGGGGCCGGATCAAAGCACCAATGGTAATGCGGCGCCAGACTGACGCATAAAATCAGTCCTTCGCCTGCACCTGGCCCTTGGGGCCTGCAGCAAGCCCCTTCTGCCTGCACCTGCCATGCCCCAGCGCCGCCTGTTCGTCACCACCGCCTTGCCCTATGCCAACGGCAAGTTCCACATCGGCCACATCATGGAGTACATCCAGGCCGACATCTGGGTGCGCTATCAGCGCATGCGTGGCCATGAGGTGAACTTCGTCTGCGCCGATGACGCGCACGGGGCGCCCATCATGATCGCGGCTGAAAAAGCGGGTAAGACCCCGCAGCAATTTGTGGCCGACATCGCCGCCGGCCGCAAGCCCTACCTGGACGGCTTTCACATTGCCTTTGACAACTGGCACTCCACAGATGGCGCGGAGAACCACGAATTGGCCGGGCAGGTCTACCTGGACCTCAAAAAGGCCGGCCTGATTGAGACGCGCACCATCGAGCAGTTCTTCGATCCCGAGAAGAACATGTTCCTGCCCGACCGCTTCATCAAGGGCGAGTGCCCCAAATGCGGCGCCAAAGACCAGTACGGCGACAACTGCGAGAGTTGCGGTGCGGTGTATTCGCCAACCGAGCTCAAAGCCCCGTATTCGGCACTCTCGGGCGCCAGGCCGGTGCTGAAAAACTCAGAGCATTTTTTCTTCAGGCTGTCTGACCCGCGCTGCATCGAGTTCCTCAAACAGTGGACGACCAGCGGCGCCGTGCAGCCGGAGGTGCTCAACAAGATCAGCGAGTGGATCGCGCCAGGCGAAGACGGCAAGCCTAAGATGGGCGACTGGGACATCTCGCGCGATGCACCCTACTTCGGCATCGAGATTCCGGACGCGCCGGGCAAGTACTTTTACGTGTGGCTGGACGCACCGATCGGCTACCTGGCCTCATTGAAAAACTATTTTGGCAAGAGCGGGCGCGACTACGACGCCTTCATGGCCGATCCGGCCGTCGAACAATACCATTTCATCGGCAAAGACATCATCACCTTCCACACGCTGTTCTGGCCGGCCATGCTGCACTTCAGCGGTCGCAAGGTGCCCAACGCGGTGTACGTGCACGGGTTTCTGACGGTCAACAACGGCGAGAAGATGAGCAAGAGCCGCGGCACGGGGCTCGATCCGCTCAAGTACCTGAGCCTGGGCATGAACCCCGAGTGGCTGCGCTATTACCTGGCCGCCAAGCTCAACGCCAAGAATGAAGACGTCGACTTCAATGCCGACGACTTCATGCTGCGGGTCAACAGCGACTTGGTGGGCAAGTACATCAACATCGCCAGCCGGGCGGCCGGCTTTTTGACCAAACGCTTTGGCGGCCAGCTCACGCACGCCTTCGATCCGCAGGGCGCCGCATTGCTGCAGGCCCTGCGCGATGCGGGCGCTTGCATCGCCGAACATTACGACAGCCGCGAATACGGCAAAGCCAGCCGCGAAATCATGGCCCTGGCCGATCAGGTCAATGCCTATGTGGATCAGAACAAGCCCTGGGAGCTGGCCAAGGACGAGGCCAACAATGTCCAGCTCCACCAGGTCTGCTCGGTGCTGATCAATGCCTTTGCGATACTCAGTCGCTACCTCGCGCCGGTGCTGCCATCGCTCGCGCAAGACGTCGAAAAGCTCACCGGGCTCCAACTTGGCCGCTGGGACGATGGACAGGACGTGACATCGATCACGCCCTACCAGCACCTGATGCAGCGGGTCACACCCGAGCAGCTGGCTGCCCTCTTTGAGCCACCGGCCACGCCCGAACCCGAGAAGGTGCTGCCCGGCGGCGAGGAAATCGCCCCGGTCATCACGATCGATGACTTCGCCAAGATCGACCTGCGCATCGCCAGAATCGTTGAATGCGAACCGGTGGAAGGCTCGACCAAGCTGCTGCGCTTGAGCCTGGACGTGGGTGAAGGCCGCCTGCGCAATGTATTTTCCGGCATCGCCAGCATGTACAAGCCCGAAGACCTGCGCGGCAAGCTCACCGTGATGGTGGCCAACCTGGCGCCGCGAAAAATGAAGTTTGGCATCAGTGAGGGCATGGTATTGGCCGCCAGCCACGCGGACGAAAAATCACAGCCTGGCATTCATGTGCTCGAGCCCTGGCCGGGGGCGCAGCCCGGCATGCGGATTCACTGAGCGCTGGTGCATCGCACGGGGTTTGCGCCGCCAGGGCCCGGTCCGGTCATCCGCGGGGCAGAGGGCTGCCGGCTGCCAGGGCCTAAAATGCGCCGTTCCATCCACCTGAAGCCAGCGCCATGCCCATTTTTCGCCGTCCAGACTACACCTCCGGCATCACCGATTTCATTGAGCAACTGCGCGCCAGCAAACCCGGTTTAGAGGCTCGGCAACGCCAGGGACGATCGATCTGGTGGGAGCAGCCGGTTGACCGCAGCGAGCAGCAGGACATGCAGCAGGCGCGGGTGGCCCAAAAAGCCTACGTCTACCAGACCAGCGGCCACCCCAACAGCCGCTGACACCGAGCCGGTCCGCTACAGCCCCCAAATCTGCCACGAGGGACGCCACCGTCCAGCGGCCTGACCACACCTTGAACGCCGACCTGCCCGAAAGCTCTCCTATCCCGGCCGAAGGCATGCCCGGGGGCCAGAGCGACTTGCCCATGCTCCTGCCCATACCGGCCATGGACAGCGACGAGCCCGTCATCCCGCCCATGCCCGAGGTGGTCGATCAGGTGGCCCTGGCCCGCCTGTACGGAGAACCGCTGTTTGCCCTGCCGCAGGACCTGTACATCCCGCCTGACGCGCTGAAGGTTTTTCTCGAAGCCTTTGAGGGTCCGCTGGACCTGCTGCTCTATCTGATCCGCAAGCAGAACTTCAACATCCTGGACATCCCGATGGCTGCCGTCACACGGCAGTATTTAAGCTATGTCGAGGAGATCCGCTCGACCAATCTGGAGCTTGCGGCGGAATATTTGCTCATGGCTGCCATGCTCATCGAGATCAAATCGCGCATGCTCCTGCCGCCCAAAAAGACGGCCGAGGGGCAAGAGCCCGAAGACCCGCGCGCCGAGCTGGTGCGCCGCCTGCTCGAGTACGAACAGATGAAGCTGGCGGCCCAGCGTCTGAGCGATCTGCCCCAGCTCGGCCGCGACATCGTGCGCGCCCAGGTCTATGTCGAGCAGGCCCTGCAGCCGCGCTTTCCCGATGTGAGTGTGGTCGACCTGCAAGAGGCCTGGCGCGATATCGTCAAACGGGCCAAGCTGGTGCAACACCACGTGATCAGCCGAGAGCAACTAAGCGTGCGCGAGCACATGAGCATCGTGCTGCGCGCGCTGCAAGGCCGGCGCTTCGTCGAGTTCGAGAACCTGTTCGATGTCTCGCGTGGCATGCCGGTGCTGGTGGTCACCTTCGTGGCATTGCTTGAGCTGTCCAAGGAAGGCCTGATCGATGTGACCCAGGCCGAAGCCTTTGCGCCCATCTACGTGCGGCTGGCCTATACGCCCGCGTGAGCGCAGTGCCCAACCCCAGGTTGGCGTCAGGGCCGTTGACACTTTTTTGACCTCGCCGACCGCCGCCTGCATGTATAAACGGCCGTCCCCAAAGCTTTGACCCAAGAGACCGCGTGAACCCAAGTTCGTCCAATCCAGCTTCACCCTACGGTACGCTGCCGCCGGCCAGCGCCCCTGCGACGCGCCGTCCGGTGAGTCTGCCGCGCCTGCGCGAGATGCACCAAAGCGGCGAAAAGATCGTCATGCTCACCGCCTACGACGCCACCTTCTCGGCCGTGGCAGACGCCGCTGGCGTCGAGACGATCTTGGTGGGCGATTCGCTGGGCATGGTCTGTCAGGGGCTGAGCAGCACCGTGGGCGTGACCCTGGAGACCATGCGCTACCACACAGAATGCGTGGTGCGTGGCCTGCACCGTGTGCAGGGCACAGCCTGGGTCATCGGCGATCTGCCTTTTGGCTCGTACCACGAGTCGCGCGAGCAGGCCCTGCGCAGCGCCGCGGTGCTGATGCAGGCGGGCGCCCACATGGTCAAGCTCGAAGGCGGTGGCTGGACGGCCGAGGTGGTGCGCTTTCTGGTCGATCGCGGCATCCCCGTGTGCGCCCACCTGGGGCTGACGCCTCAAACCGTACACGCCCTGGGTGGCTACAGGGTCCAGGGCAGGGGCGACGAAGCAGGCACCTTGCTCAAACGCCATGCGCACGAACTCGAGGACGCTGGCGCGGCCATGATGGTGCTCGAGATGGTGCCGGCCAGGCTGTCGGCCGAACTCACGGGCGAGCTCACACGCTGCGCGACCATCGGAATCGGAGCGGGCAAAGGCACGGCCGGTCAGGTGCTGGTAATGCACGACATGCTGGGCATCAACCTGGGAAAGAACCCGAAGTTTGTGCGCAACTTCATGGAAGACGCCGGCAATGTGCGAGATGCCATGAGGGCCTATGTGCGCGCTGTCAAGGAGGGCAGCTTCCCCGTTGATGATGTCCACGGCTGGTGAGCGCTGCGGCTGCGGTTACAGTTCGCTCGGCCAGAGCCATTGAGCCAGGCCTTCAGGCAGGTGCTCGACCCCTAGGGCGGGCAACAAGCAAGCACAACCAACATGAAGACAGTTCACACCATCGCCGAACTGCGCGCGGCCCTTTCAGCGAGCCAGCGCCCCGCCTTTGTACCGACCATGGGCAATTTGCACCCGGGCCACATTGAGCTGGTCCGGCAAGCCCGAAACCTCGGTGACATGACCGTCGCGAGCATTTTCGTCAACCGCTTGCAGTTTGCACCGCACGAAGACTTTGACAGCTACCCGCGCACGCTGCAAGCGGACGCCGATCAGCTGTCTGCGGCCGGCTGCGACCTGCTGTTTGCACCCAACGAGCGCGAGATGTACCCGCAGCCACAGACCTTCAAAATCCAGCCCGACCCGGCTCTGGGTGACATCTTGGAGGGCCACTTTCGTCCCGGGTTTTTCACCGGTGTATGCACCGTCGTGATGAAGCTGTTTCAGGCTGTTTTCGCTGGCCGGGCGCAGGGGGTCGCGCTGTTTGGCATGAAGGACTACCAGCAGCAACTGGTGATCGGCCGCATGGTCCGACAGTTTGCCTTGCCCATCGAAATCGTGACCGGCAAAACGCAGCGCGCTGCCGACGGACTGGCCCTGTCTTCGCGCAACAGCTACCTCAGCGAAGCCGAGCGGCGTGAGGCGGTGGCCCTGTCCCAGGCACTGCACAGCCTGAGCCTTGCGGCTGCCCAGGCCGCGCAGGCCGGGGCGCTGCCTGAAATCGAGGCCAGGGCACAGCAGGCATTGGCTGCGCGTGGCTGGCGGCCCGACTACCTGACGGTGCGCAGGCGCAGCGATCTGCTCGCGCCCGAAGGCGCCCTGCACGGGCAAGCCCTGGTGGCCCTGGGCGCGGCCCGGCTGGGCAAAACCCGTCTGATCGACAGTCTGGAGTTCTGAAAAAGCTGAAAAATTCGGGTACCAAAGAATCACAGATTCGCGCAAGATCGTCAAAAATCGTGCATCTTTCGCCCGGGTCTACCCTGTTCGTATCAATCCCTAAAGACAGGCCACAGACCCAAGGGATATAAACCCGGTTTTCCTCGGAGACTTGATTCGTGCAATTCGCGCAGCTGGTCATCAGCGGCATCGCCCTGGGGTGCATCTACGGACTGATCGCCCTGGGCTTCGTGCTCATCTACAAAGCCACCGAAACCGTGAGCTTCGCACAGGGCGAACTCATGATGCTCGGCGCCTTTGGCGGCCTGGTCTGCATGACGGTGCTGGGCTTTGGATTTTGGCTGTCTGTGCTCGCAGCCATCGCGGGCATGGCGCTGTTTGGCCTGCTGGTCGAACGCGCCCTGATCCGTCCCATTCTGGGCCAGCCGGCTTTTTCCATCGTCATGCTCACCATCGGCGTGGGCTATGTGGCCCGCGGGCTGATCACCATGATCCCTGGCATGGGGACTGACACCCATGTGCTGGCCGTGCCCTACAAAGACCAGCTGTGGCAAGCCGGCGGGCTGATCATCCCCATGGAGCAACTGGTCGTCATGGTGCTGACCGCCTTGCTCTGCGCGGCCCTGTTCGCCCTTTTTCGCTACACCAAGCTGGGCATTGCCATGCAGGCGTCCTCGCAGAACCAGCTGGCCGCCTACTACATGGGCATCCCCGTCAAGCGGCTCAACGGGCTGGTGTGGGCATTGGCCGCCGTGGTCGCAGCCATTGCCGGCTTGCTGTTGGCGCCCATCACCTTCGTGCACGCCAACATGGGATTCATCGGACTCAAAGCCTTCCCGGCTGCCGTGGTGGGCGGCTTCACCAGCCTGCCCGGCGCCATCGTGGGGGGCATCATCATTGGGGTGGTTGAATCGCTGTCGGGCTTTTATCTGCCCGAGGGCTTCAAGGACATTGCCGCCTACGTGGTGGTGCTGATCATGCTCATGGTCAAGCCCAATGGGCTGTTTGGCGAACGCTTGAGGAAGAAAGTCTGATGCGCTTTATCTTCAAGACCAGTTACGAGCAAGACCTGAGCCTGGCCAAACATGGCGGTCACCGGTTTTGGTACGGGTTGCTCGGCCTGCTGCTGCTGGGCGCACCTTGGCTGCTGTCGGAATACCTGCTGGCCCAACTGACCTTCATCCTGATTTACTCGGTGGTCGGCCTGGGTCTGATGCTGCTGGCCGGCTTTACCGGACTGTTCTCCATCGGCCATGCGGCCTTTCTGGGTGTTGGCGCCTACACGCAGGCCGTGCTCACACAAATGGGCTGGCCCTTTCCCCTGGCCATGGCGGTCGCTGGCTTGCTGTCGGCCGCCGTCGGGATTGTGGTGGGCTTGCCCGCCCTGCGCGTCAAAGGCATTTACCTGGGCATTGCCACGCTGTCCTTTGGCTTCATCGTCGAAGAAATCTTTGCCCGCTGGGACAGCGTGACCGGCGGCAACACCGGCAAGACCGTGGGCGCGCCCCAGGCCTTCGGTTGGACCGCCGACACCGGCAGTTCGTTCTACTTTGTCTGTTTGGTGGTCACTGTGCTGGCCACGCTGGCCTGCCTGAACCTGCTGCGATCGCCCACCGGCCGTGCGTTCGTGGCCATCCGCGACTCGGAGATTTCAGCGCAGAGCATGGGCATACACCTGGCCTACTACAAGACCCTGAGCTTTGCCATTTCAGCAGCCCTGGCCGGCATAGGCGGGGCGCTGTATGCGCACCAAATCCGGTTTCTCACCCCGGACCAATTCAACATCATCCAGTCGATCGATCTGCTGCTGATGGTGGTCATCGGCGGACTGGGGTTCATCCACGGCGTATTCCTGGGCGCGATCTTCCTGATCGGCCTGCCGCAAGCCATCGCGGTGGTCAAGGATTTCCTGCCTGAGGCGGTGGGCAGTGCACCCGGACTCAAGGCCGTCGTCTATGGCGCGGTGCTGGTGGCCTTTGTGCTGTTTGAGCCCATGGGCTATCTGCAGCTGTTTCCCTTTTACCGCCGGGGTATGTTCAAGCGGCAAAAGTCCTTCCAGAAATCAGACCGGCTCAAATGAAAACCCGCCCCACCCTCTGGCGCAAATGGCGCTGTGCCCCGGGAGGCCGCCCATGAATGCGCCCCTGCTGCAGGCCAGCCACCTGAGCGTGCGCTTTGGCGGCGTGCTGGCCGTCAACGACGTGAGCTTTGATGTTCAAAGCGGCGAAGTGTTCACCCTGATTGGGCCCAACGGCGCAGGCAAGACCACCGTTTTCAACCTGATCAGCCGCATCTACACGCCCAGCAGCGGCACCATCGGCTACCAGAGTCCCCAAGGCCTGATCACGCTGACCGACCAGCCACCGCACAGGGTTGCCGGCCTGGGGATCGCGCGCACTTTTCAGAACATCGAATTGTTCGAGCACGCCACCGTCTTGCACAACCTGCTCATCGGCTGCCACACCCACAGGCGCAGCTCGCCCTGGCAGGACGTGCTGTTTACCAGCGGCGTTCGGCAGGCCGAATTGCAGGCGCGCGAGCAGGCCGAAAAAGTCATCGACTTCCTTGACCTGCAGCACCACCGCGACACCCTGGTGGCGGGCCTGCCCTATGGCGTTCGCAAGGTGGTCGAGCTCGGCCGCGCCCTGTGCACACAGCCGCGCCTGCTGCTGCTCGACGAACCGTCCTCGGGTCTGAATGTCGAAGAAACCGACGACATGGCTTTTTGGATCCAGGACATCCGCCATGAGCTGGGCATCACGGTGCTGATGGTCGAGCACGACATGTCGCTGGTCTCGCGCGTTTCCGACCGGGTACTGGCCATGAATCAGGGACAGGTCTTGGCCCTGGGCACGCCCGCGCAGGTGCAAAACGACCCGGGCGTGATCGAGGCCTATCTGGGCTCGGTGGACGACGTGGCGTTGCTGCGCAGACCCAAAACCGCCGGAGCGCAGCCATGAGCGAGGCAGCAATCAGCGAGCAGGTGGTGCTCGAGCTGGCCAATGTGGAGAGCGCCTACGGGCCGATCCGCGCCATTCGGGGGGTGAGCCTGAAGGTCCTGCGCGGCCAGATCGCCACCGTGCTGGGCTCCAACGGCGCAGGCAAAACCACCATTTTGAAGACCATCTCCGGCATCATCGACCCACGCAAGGGGCAGGTGCACTTTCGCGGACGCGACATCACGGCGCAAGACCCGGCCCTGATTGTCCAGCAGGGCCTGTCGCATGTGCCCGAAGGACGTGAGGTCTTCCCACTGCTGAGCGTGCGTGACAACCTGCTCATGGGTGCCTATACCCGCAGCGACCGCGATGGCGTGGCCCGCGACATAGAAAGTGTGTTCGACTACTTTCCCATCCTGCGCGAGCGCGCCGCTCAAGACGCTGGCCTGCTCTCGGGCGGGCAGCAGCAAATGCTGGCCATATCCCGGGCCCTCATGGCACAGCCCGAATTGATCTTGCTCGACGAGCCCAGCCTGGGCCTGAGCCCCAAATTGACCAAAGAGATCTTCGAAATCGTGGTGCGCATCAACCGCGAAAGGGGTACCACCATCTTGCTGGTCGAGCAAAACGCGAACATGGCGCTCAACGCCTCAGACTACGGCTACGTGCTGGAAAACGGTCGCATCGTCATGGAAGACAGCTGCGACCGCCTGCGGGAGAAGGACGACATCCGCGAGTTCTACCTGGGCATGAAAGATGCCGGTGTGCGCGGCGAGCGGCGCTGGAAGAAAAAGAAGAACTGGCGGTGATGGCATGAACCTCTGGCAAGCACATCAGATTCTCCCCGAGACCCGTGTGGTGCTCGAGGGTGACACCATCGCCGCCATGTTCTGGAACGCCGTGCGCGAACGCGGCCCGGGGGTGTGGCTGCGGCAAAAAGAGCTGGGCATCTGGCAAGCCCACACCTGGACTCAGGTGGGCCAAAACGTTCAGGAAATCGCCGCTGGCCTGCTGCACCTGGGGCTGGCCCATGGTGAAGTGGTCTCGATTCTGGCCAATACCAACCGCCAATGGGTCATGACCGATCTGGCCGTTTTGAGCTGCGGTGCGGTGGCCAACGGCATCTACCCCACCGACGCTGCGGCCCAGGTGCAGTATCTGTGCGAAGACTCGGGCACGACCGTGCTCTTCGTGGAAGACGACGAGCAGCTTGATAAAGCCCTGGAAGTGCGTGGGCAGCTGCCGCGCCTGCGCAACATCATCGTCTTTGACGACGAGGGGCTGAGCGGACTCCACGACCCCATGGTGATGAGCCTGCAGCAGCTGTGCGAGATCGGCCGCACCCACCTGGCCGAACACCCGCAGGCGCTCCAAGAGCGTCTGGCACACGTGCAGCCTGGCGATCTGGCGATTTTGGTCTACACCTCGGGCACCACTGGCAAGCCCAAAGGCGCCATGCACACGCACGAGGCGCTGGTCTATACCGTGCGCGGCTACAACACCCTGATCTCGCGCACGCAAGCCGACGAATCCATGTGTTTCCTGCCGCTGTGTCACATTGCAGAGCGCGTCGGCGGGGAGTATTTTTCGCTCTACACGGGCTGCAAACTGAACTTTGTGGAAAACCCGGAGACCGTGCCTGAAAACGTGCGGGAAATCGCGCCCACCGTCTTCACGGCGGTACCGCGCGTCTGGGAGAAGTTCTACTCGGGTGTGATGATTGCGCTCAAGGAGTCAAGCCGGCTGCAACAACTGATCTACGGCTGGGCCATCTCGGTGGGCTTGCGGGTCGCCGATGCGGTGATTGCCGGCCGCAGCGTGGGCGCCGGGCTGCGCCTGCAGTTCCGGCTGGCCCGGCTGCTAGCCCTGGACAACACGCGCAAGCTCATCGGCATACACCGGGCGCGCTATTGCGTCACCGGGGCTGCGCCGATTTCCCCAGAACTGGTGCGCTGGTACATGGCACTGGGCGTGCCCATGCTCGAGGTCTGGGGCATGACCGAGACCTGCGGCGCCTCCACCGGCAACCCGCCCGGCCGGATCAAGCCGGGATTTATCGGGCCGGCGGCCGGCTTCAACCAGGTCAAGATCGACCCAGCCACCGGGGAAATCCTGGTCAAGGGGCCCAACGTCTTCAAGGGCTATCTGAACCTGCCCGACAAGACGGCCGAGGCACTTGACGACCAGGGCTGGCTGCATACCGGCGACGTGGGCCTGATGGACGAAGACGGCTATTTGCGCATCACCGACCGGATGAAAGACATCATCATCACCGCCGGCGGCAAGAACATCACCCCGACCGAGCTGGAGAACGAGCTCAAGTTTTCGCCCTACATCACGGACGCGGTGGTCATCGGCGATCGGCGCCCCTACCTGGTGGCCATCGTCATGATTGACCAGGATAACGTCGAAAAATTCGCCCAAGATCGGGAAATCCCCTTTAGTAATTACGCCAGCTTGACGCGGGCGCCAGAGGTGCAAGAATTGGTTCAACTCGAAATGGACCGGGTCAATGCGAAATTTGCCCGGGTCGAGCAGATCAAGAAATTTTTCTTGCTCGACAAGCAACTGAGCGCAGAAGACGAGGAACTCACGCCCACCATGAAACTCAAGCGCAAGCTCGTTGAAAAGAAATACGCCCCCCAGATCGAGGCCATGTACAAGTGAGCCCATTGCAACACCATCAGAAGGAGACACCCATGACCCAACGCACCCAGGCCCTGGCCGCCACGCTCTGCGCGCTCGGGCTCTCGCTGGCCACCGGCGCGGCCCAGGCCCAGAGCCAAGGCGTGAGCAAAGACACCATCACCCTGGGCAGCATCCAGGACCTGTCCGGACCCCTGGCTGGTTTTGGCAAGCAAATCCGTGCCGGCATGCAACTGCGGGTTGAAGAGCTCAACGAGCAAGGCGGCGTCAATGGCCGGCGCATCAATTTGCTGGTTGAAGACTCTGGCTACGACCCCAAACGCGCCGTGCTTGGTGCCCAAAAACTGGTCAACCAGGACAAGATTTTCGCCATGGTCGGCCACATTGGCACCGCATCGAACCTGGCCGCCATGCCCGTCCAGTTTGAGAAAAACGTGGTCAACTTCTTCCCGGTCACTGCAGCGCGCGAAATGTACGAGCCTTTCCACCGGCTCAAGTACTCCTTTGCCGCGACCTACTACGACCAAATGCGCCTGGCCGTTCCCAAACTGGCCAAGGAAAAAAGCGCCAAGAAGGTCTGCTCCCTCTACCAGGACGATGAGTTTGGCCTGGAGGTGCAACGCGGCGCTGAAGAGGGACTGAAGACCATCAACGTCACCATGGCTGAAAAAACCACGTTCAAGCGTGGTGCCACCGACTTTGCCTCGCAAGTGGCTCGCCTGAAGGCTGCTGAATGCGACTTCGTGGTGCTCGGTACCCTGATCCGCGAGACCATAGGCACCATTGCCACGGCCCGCCGCAGCGGCTATAACCCGACCTTCATCGGCTCGAGCGGCGCCTACACGGACCTGATCCACAAGCTCGGCGGACCGGCCATGAACGGGCTGTATGCCACCATGACGGTGCAGAACCCCTACCTTGACGAAGCCTCACAGCCAATTCGCTTCTGGGCCAACAAGTACAAGACCAAGTTCAATGACGATCCCACCGTGTTCTCGGTCTACGGCTACATGGTGGTTGACTCCTTCATCCGTGCCGCACAGAAGGCGGGCAACAACCTGACCACCGATGCCTTTGTCAAGGCCATGGACTCCATGGTGATCCCGCCCGACATCTTTGGCAGCCCCGAAATGCGCTTTACAGCTCAGCAGCGGCTGGGCAGCAACCTCTCGCGCATGTCGCAAATCCAAGACGGCCGCTGGAAGGTTGTGTCCGACTACATGAAGTGAGGCATCTGCCTGCAGCAGCGGGCCATGAAAACCTCCAAAGCCGCCCCAGGGCGGCTTTTTTGCGGCCAGGCACGGCCTAACGCGGCCAAATCGTCCATGGGGCATGGACATCAGTGCGGTCCTACGCCGGTTGTCGATGGCCGGTGACGCTCGCAGCGCGAAGGATGGGTCACAGTCCCATGCACCGTTCCTGAACCGTGCTTCACAACCCATTGAGCCTGACCGGCCTGTATGACCCATGCCCAACACCCACAAAGCGCCCGAGCCCGGCTTGGAGCGCGGTCGCAACTGGCCTGCGGCGCTGATGCTGCTGGCCACCGGGGCGTCTGTCGCCCCCTGGGCGCTGGGCGCCAGCGGCGCGCTGGAGGCCACCGGCATCGCATCAGCCGGCCCGTTCATTCCACTGGCGCTGCTGCTGTGCCTGCCCGCCGCGCTGCAAACCTGGCATCAGCGCCGCAGGCAACAGGAGTTGATGCTGCTCGAAGCGTTAAACCGTGTTGCCAACCCGCACCTGGGCCTGGCGCACAGCCTGTCTCGCATGTGCCAGATCACGCAAGAATTTTTTGGTGCAAGCAGCTGTACCCTTGAGCTGCCGCCGGCCTGCTCAAGTGCAGCGAGAACCGACGCGAGCCGGACAGCCCACAGGCTGTCGGCTGATCAGCAGATCAGCGCAGCCGTGCCCTGGCAAGGCAAGCACGTGCGCCTGTGTTTGAGGCGCCAGCGCCCCTGGAGCCGTCACGAGGGCCGCTTGCTCAGGCAAATCGCCCACCGGGCCTTTGTAATGCTCGAGCGCCTCGATCAGCTCGAGCGGCTGGGCGAACAAACGGCCCAGCGCGAGCGTCAGCGCCTGGCGCTCGATCTGCACGACAGCGCGCTGCAACCCTACATCGGCCTGAAGCTTGCCCTGGAGGCGCTGCATCTGCGCACGGAGCCCGACCACCCCTTGCAGCCGGCCCTGCGCAACATCGTGAACATGGCGCAACAAGTGATCGAAGACCTGCGCAGCCTCAACCGGGCCATCGAAGCGCCACAAAACCCGCAGCAAGCCCTTTGCCTGGAACTGCAGCAGCAGGCCGACGCGCTGCATCAGCTCCATGGCGTACGCATTGCCGTGCACGCACACACCCAGGAGCCCTTGAGTCAGCGCCTGCGCCACGAAGTCGTACAGATGGTTCGCGAAGGGTTGAGCAATATCCGCAAACACACGCCAGCGCGCCGCGGTGAGGTGCATCTGCACTGTGACGGACGCTGGCTGGGCCTGCGCATCGCCAATGAAGGCATACCCGCCGCGCGATTCACGCCCCACTCGATCAGCCAGCGAGCGGCCGCGCTGGGCGGTCAGGCGAAGGTGTATACCCAGCCCAATGGCCAAACTGCCGTGCATGTGCACATTCCTCTGTGACACCCATGCGCATCATGGTCGTCGACGACCACCCCACCTTGGTCTGGGGCATCGAGCAACTGATTGCGACCCAAAGTCCGCGCATGCAAGTGGTCGCCACTGCAACCCATGCCCAGGAGGCTCTGAACAAGGCCAGTACGGACCGACCCGATGTGGTGTTACTCGATCTCGACCTGGACGGCCGCAGCGGCCTGGACATCGTTCCCGCCCTGAGCAACCAAAAGGCCTGCCGGGTGCTGGTGTTGACCGGCGAGCGCCGGCCACAAGTACTCGACGAAGCCGTGCGACTGGGCGCACGCGGCATCTTGCGCAAGGATGCCAGCGCCCAGAGCGTGATCAAAGCGATCGAAAAAGTGCATGCCGGCGAAATCTGGCTCGATCGGGTCAGCATGGCGCGCGTGCTTGGCGGGATGAACCATCGCACGCCGCAGACCCCCGAACAGGCCCGGCATTGCACCCTGACCCGTCGCGAGCGCAAGATCATCCAGGTGATCCTGGCTGGCCACGGCGCAGCCAACAAGCTGCTGGCCGACCGCCTGTTCATCTCGGAGCACACGCTGCGCAACCACCTGAGCTCGATCTATCACAAACTGTGCGTGCGCAACCGGCTCGAGCTCTACGTCTACGCGCTCAAGCACCGACTGGGCGACCCCGACCCGATCAGCGGCGACCTGTTCAGCTAAACGCCCGGCCATCAGGAGCCGCCCCCGAGCATGGGCGCAAGGGTGCGCACCACCTGAATGACTGCCGGCCCCGAAATGACCAGGATGACGGACGGGAAGATGCACAGCACCAGCGGCAGCAGCATCTTGGTGGGCACGCGGGCGGCCAACTCTTCGGCACGCACCATGCGTTTGTGCCGCAACTCGTCCGAATACACGCGCAAGGAATCACCCATGCTGGTGCCAAAACGATCGGCCTGCTTGAGCATGAGTGCAAAGGAGGCGATTTCCTCGACCCCGCAGCGCAAAGCCAGGTTGCGCAGGGCCTGATCGCGCGAGACCCCGGCGCGCAACTCCAGATCCGACGTCTGCAGCTCCTGGGCCAAATCCGCGCTGCTCAATTTCATTTCAAGCGCCACTCGGTTGAAGGCCGCGTCCATGCCCAGACCGGCCTCCATGCACACCAAAAGCATGTCGGTGGCATCGGGGAAGTGTTCAAAAATCTCGCGCCTGCGACGCCGCCCCATCGCCTGTACAACCAGATTGGGCGCATAAGAGGCGCAAAGCGCAGCCAGACACAGACACAGGAGCAATTTCAGTGGTTCGACCCTGGCCTGCAGCGAAAAAAACAAGGCGGTGCAAATCAGCAAAGGCAAGACGGTCTTGGCGGCAAAATAAATCAGCCGCGCATCATCGCGCGCAATGCCGGCCTGCAAAAACTGCAGCCGCAGGGGCGAATTTTCCCAAGCGCGGGCAGGCGCAGACCAGCGCGCCAGCGGCGCTGCCAGGCGTGCGATCCTGGCACTCCAATCGGGCGTCTGGGCCGCCATGGATGGCCGGTGGCCGTGCGCGGGGCCACCGGTCTGGCTCAGCCGCCGCACCCTGCGCTGCGCGGTGGTGGGCACCCACCACAGATAGAGCCCGGCCAGGCCCAGACTCACGACCAAAAATATCAATATGGGCAAAAGCACCAGGTTCTCCTCAAACTCGGATGCGCACGATGCGTGCGATCAAAAACACACCCACGACCATCATGCCCAGCATCCACTTGAGCATGAGAAGGCCCAAGGGATCACTCCACAGCGGCTGCATGAAACGGGGGTTGAAGGCGGCCAGCAAACCGCCCAGCAAAAAGGGCATCAGCCCCAGGATCCAGGCCGACAAGCGCCCCTCGCTAGAGAGCACCCGCACCCGATCGAGCAGACGCAGACGGGCACGGATGAGCTGTGCCAGTTTGCCCATCACCTCGGCCAAGTTGCCACCCGACTCACGCTGAATCAGGACGGCCACCACAAAGTAGCGCAGGTCCGCCAAGGGCACCCGCTCGACCAGGTGGGCCAGCGCCTGCGGCAGCGACAGTCCAAAGTTGACCTCTTCATGCACCAGGCGCAGTTCTGTGCCCATGGGCTCGGTCATTTCCTGGCCAGCCATTTGCAGCGCCGAGGAAAAGGCGTGGCCCGCACGCAGGGCCCGCGCGAGCATGTCCAAGCCATCGGGCAGCAGCCGTTGCATCAGCCGCAGGCGACGCCGACGGCGCACGGCCACGTAGATCCACGGCATCAGTCCCACCCCAACGGCACATGCGCCCGACACGCCAGCGGGCGCATGCAACAGCCGCGCCAGCAATCCGCCTGCCATACCGCCCAACAGGCTCAGTGTGAGCAGCTGCGCAGCAGGCCAGCGCAGATCGGCCTGCTGCAGCAAGCGCTCGGTCCAGGACAAGACCGAGCCACTTTCGATCCACCGGGTCAGGGGACCGGCCGCCGCTGTTTGCTTGCGCACCACCGCCCGCGAGCGGCCGCGCTCCCAGGCCAGTGCCTGCAAGCGCTGCGTGCGGCGCCTGGCCTGTGCACCAAAAGCGGATTGCCACAACAGGTACAGGCCTTCGAGCAGGAGCAAAAAGGCTACAAAAACAGCCACGGCCAGAGCCAGGGCGGGCGTGCTGAGCATGCGTTCAGGCCAGGTACTCATATCGTTTCTAGGAGGTAAGCAGGGTCAAACATCGCGTCGGGCAACTGCACGCCAAAGGACTGCAAGCGCTCCATGATCTTGGGTCTGACACCGGTTGCAGCAAAGTGACCAAGCACGGCGCCGTCGGAGCCGACGCCGATCTGACGAAAGCCAAAGATCTGCTGCAGACTGATCACCTCGCCCTCCATGCCGGTGATCTCCTGGATGCTGGTGATCTTGCGCCGGCCATCGATCAGGCGCAGCGTCTGCACCACCACCGAAATGGCCGCCGCCATCTGCTGGCGAACCGCCCGTGGGGGCATGCTTGCGCTGGCCATGGAGATCATGTTTTCCAGGCGCGAGAGCGCATCGCGCGGGGTGTTGGCATGGATGGTGGTCATGGAGCCTTCATGGCCGGTGTTCATGGCCTGCAGCATGTCGAGTGCCTCGGCACCGCGCACTTCGCCGATGACGATGCGATCGGGGCGCATGCGCAGCGCATTGCGTACCAAAGCGCGCTGCGTGATTTCACCGTGTCCTTCGATATTGGGTGGTCGGGTCTCAAGCCGCACCACATGAGACTGCTGCAGCTGCAATTCGGCCGCATCCTCTATGGTCACCACCCGCTCGCCGCTTGCGATGTAGCCCGACAAAATATTGAGCAAGGTGGTCTTGCCCGAGCCTGTGCCGCCGGAGATCAGCAAATTGACTTTGGCCCGCACCAGGCCCTCGAGAAAGGCCGCCATACCCGGCGTCAGGCTCTGGTAGGCATCGCTGACGAGCTTGTCCATTTTCAGGGGAATGTGGGCAAAGCGGCGGATGGACATCAGCGGCCCGTCGATGGCCACCGGGGCGATCGCCACATTGACCCGCGAGCCGTCGGGCAGCCGGGCGTCGACCATGGGGCTCGACTCATCAATGCGCCGACCCCCCCGCGAGACGATCTTGTCAATGATGCGCATCAGGTGGGCCTCATCCTGAAAGGTCACAGGCGTCAGTTCGAGCCTGCCGCGGCGCTCGACATACACCT
>JAJTGH010000049.1 GCA_021299555.1 Comamonadaceae bacterium | reverse complement strand
TCTTGGCCGAAAAGAGCCGTGCGCACGGGCGAATGGATCCCGTCGGCTCCAACCACCACATCAAAGGTCGGGGAGCTACCGCCCTCGAACTGCAGCGTCACTCCCCCATCGCCCTGGCTCAGCGAACGCAGGCGTTGGGCAAAGTAGATCTGCATGAGCGGGAACTGTTCGGCCAGTGCAGCGATGATGTCGGCCCGGTGGATCGTGACCTGCGGCGCGCCATACAGACGCTCGGCCTCATCGCCCATGGCCAGTCGCGATGTTTCATGGCCCGTGTCCCAGTCGCGGCTGATTCGAAACGTCGGTCGTGCGCCCAGGCGGCGGATGGTGGCGCCGGCGCCCAGGCCGTCGATCGCGCGCACCACATTGGGGGTCAGGTTGATGTCGGCACCCACGCGCGAGAACTGCGGAGCCTGTTCGAACACAGTCACCTCATGGCCTTGCTGATGCAGCGCAATGGCGGCCGACAAGCCACCGACGCCGCCGCCAACGATCCCGATTCGCAGAGCGCACATGCCGTGTTCTTTCTAAAAAACGCCGGGGAAAGAGCCGCCGTCCATCAGGATGCTCTGGCCGTTGATGTAGCCCGCATGCACGCTGCACAGGTAGGCACAGGTGTGACCGAGTTCTTCGGGTCGACCGAAGCGGTGGGCCGGGTGCTTGGCCAGGCGATCGGCCACCACCTGTTCGACACTTCGGCCAGCCCGTCGGGCTGCAGCCTCAAAGTTGCCTGCCAACCGTGCGGTGTCAAAGGTGCCAGGCAGCAGGTTGTTGATGGTCACGCCACGCGCCACGGTGCTGCGCGCCAGGCCGGCCACAAATCCGGTCAGGGCGCTGCGCGCGCCGTTGGACAGGCCCAGACCGTCCACCGGTGACTTGACGGCGCTTGATGTGATATTGACGATGCGGCCAAAGCCGCGCGCCATCATGCCATCGATCGTCGCCTTGATGACCTCGATCGGAGCCAGCATGTTGGCCTCGATCGCTCGCACCCAGGTGTCTCGGTCCCACTGGCGAAAATCTCCCGGCGCTGGCCCGCCGGCATTGGTGACCACCATATCGAAATCGCTTTGCGCGGCAAAGATGCTGGCACGGCCTGCCTCCGTGGTCACATCGGCGGCCAGCGCCATGACACCGCCACCACCGAGCGCACGCAGTCGCGTCGCAGCCTGCTGCAGCGGCGCCTCGGTGCGCGCCACGATCAGCACGTCCACGCCCTCTTGCACCAGTGCCTGCGCGCAGGCATAACCCAGTCCAGCGCTGGCGCCGCACACCAGCGCTTTTTTTCCAGCGATGCCCAGATCCATCACTGCCCTCCGTCTCGCACACGCTGCTTGATCCGCTCGCGCACAGGAACAAAGTCGTAGCTGGTGTAAACCTCGGTGCTGAACACGCCCCAGGCCGAGCGCTCGAGCTCCAGGTTGACCTGTGGTACCAGGTGAGGCGGCACCTCCAGCATGACGATCTGCCCCAAGCCCATGGCCACAGTCCAAGACACGACGCGCGTGCCTTCTATCGGAAAGCGGCTCCACCACTGGCTGGCCTTGAGCCGGGACTGCACATCGTCGAGCGTCAGGCCCGGGTGATGCTTGAGGATCAGGGTCAGCAGCACCTTGCCCTCTTGTGCGGTGTTCGAGCTCATGCTGAGGCCCTCTTCATTGCGCTGTGATACCCCGGGCGCGAATGATGCGTGCCCAGGTCTGGGTTTCCTGCTGAATGTGCGCAGCAAATTCAGCCGGTTTTTGCGTTGCTTCGCTCAAGCCCTGCGATCGCAATTGCTCGCGCACGGCAACTTGCGCAAGGATCTCGGCCGCATCGCGCGCCAGCTGCTCGACCACCGCCACGGGTGTGCCCGCTGGCGCCAGCAAGCCATACCAGGAGGTGACCACCACACCCGAAATACCCTGCTCGGCCAGAGTGGGGATTTCGGGCGCCACTGCGCTGCGGGCACTGTCGGTCAGGCCCAACGCGACCAGCTTGCCGCTTTTAATGTGGGGCAAGGTGGCCGGCAGGTTGCTGAACATCAGCGGCACCGTGCCTCCCAATACATCGTTGAGGGCCGGGCCGGTGCCTTTGTAGGGCACATGCAAGAGATCCACACCGGTTTGCTGCTTGAACAGCTCACCGGCCAAATGCAGGCCGCTGCCGATGCCCGGCGAGGCATACGATAGCGCGCCGGGCTTGGCCTTGGCCTGAGCCACCAACTCGCGCAAGTTGCCGATGCGCACTGCGCTGCTGGACACCAGCACATTGGGCGCTTTGGCCAGCATGGTCACCGGCACAAAATCGCGCTCGATATTGAACGGAAAGTTGGGCATCAAGGTCGGGTTGATGGTCAGGTTGCCCGCCGGCACCACCAGCAGGGTCCGGCCATCGGGCCGGGCGCGCTTGACCTTGTCGATACCCAAATTGCCCGCCGCGCCTGGCAGGTTTTCTACCACGCTCGCCAGGCCGGTTTTCTTTTGCAGACCCTCGGCAAGGATGCGCGAGAGCACATCGACCGGGCCACCGGGCGGAAACGGCGCGACCAGGGTGATGCGCTCCTGCGCCGTGGCCAAACCCGGGCCCATGAAGGACAGGCTGAGCATCAAGGCCAAGACTGCTCGGTGCTGTAAAAAATGGGGGCAACGGTTCATGGCTGGGCCCAAGGCAAGGGGGCATCGTTCATGCCCCAGTAAAAACTTTTCTGTCGGGTGTATTGCAGGATGCCCAGCCGGCCTTTTTCCTGACCATAGCCGCTCATCTTGACCCCGCTGAACGGGGTGCTGATAGAAAACAACTTGTAGGTGTTGATCCAGACGGTGCCGGTCTGCAGCGCCCGCCCGATGCGCCAGGCCGCTTTGTAGTCGCGCGTCCAGATGCCCGAAGCCAGGCCATAGTCGTTGTCGTTGCACTGCGCGATCAGGTCGGCCTCATCGCGCCAGGGCAGCAGGGCCAGCACCGGGCCAAAAATTTCCTCGCGGCACATGCGCGCGCTGTTGGGCAGCCCCTCGATCACGGTGGGCAGGTAATAACTGCCCTGGTCGTAGTAGCCGCCCCTGGGCCGCGCCCCGCCACACAGCACCTGCCCGCCCTCGTCACGGCCGAGTTGCACGTAGCGCTCAACGCTGTCCCGGTGCCCCTTGTTGACCAAAGGGCCCATGTGGGTGTCTTCGCGCGAGGGGTCGCCCACGCGCAAGGCCCCAACAGCCTCAAGCAGGCGCGCCTTGAATTGGGCGTAGACCGAGGCATGCACAAAGGCGCGCGAGCCCGCAATACAGGATTCGCCCGAAGAGCTGAAGATGCCAAAGAGCACACCGGCCACCGCGTGGTCCAGATCGGCATCGGCACAAACGATGGTCGGTGATTTGCCGCCGAGTTCGAGCGAAGTCGGCATGAGCTTTTCAGCCGCCAAACGCTGTATGCCCAGGCCCACAGCCGTGCCCCCGGTAAAGGCTATGCGTTTGATCAATGGGTGTCGCACCAATGCGTCACCGGCCACCGAGCCCTTGCCCGGCAGCACGCTCACAATGCCCGCAGGCACCCCCGCCTGCTCGGCGATGCGGGCCAACTCAATGGCCATGCGCGGTGTGATCTCGGCCGGCTTGATGACGATGGCACAACCTGCGGCCAGAGCCGGCGCCATCTTCTGCGCCTCACTGGCGATCGGCGAATTCCAGGGTGTGATGGCCCCCACCACCCCCAGCGGCTCGTGCACGCTCATGGTGAGAAAGTCGCCCCGGGCTGGCGTGAGCGTTTCTTCCCAGGTCTCGGCCGCAGCGGCGTAAAACTGGAAGGTGCCCGCCGCGCTGGCCACCAGGGCGCGGCACTCTTTGATCGGCTTGCCGTTGTCCAGGCGCTGCAGTTGGGCCAGTTCTTCGCTGCGCGCACGGATGCCCTGTGCGATACGGTGCAAGATGCCAGCTCGCTCATGATGCATCAGCCGTGCCCAGGTCGGCCGCAGGCGCGCCTGCTCAGCCGCCAGCACCGCTTCGTCGACATCGGCCGGCGTGGCCGCATGCAGCCGCGCCACGGCCGAGCCGTCGTGCGGGTATTCGGTGGCGTAGGCCGGACCGCTGGCGTCGCGCCAGCAGCCAGCCAGCAGAGTCTGGATTTTTTCGCTCATAAGGTCATGCCCGCCACGCGGTTGTGCAAGAAACGCAGCACAGACAGCACAGTCAACGCAGACGTCTTGGGGTTTTCAGGCAGAGGCTTGCCGCACATGCGCACCTGCATCTGACCAAAAGCGCCGTGCGCCTCGATCTCATGGATGTTTTCAGTGATCGTGGGGTCAGCGATCAGGCGCACCTGCGTGCGGTCCAGACCCAGACCGGCCAGCGACAAGGTGGCCGCCACGTTGGCGTTCTTGGGGTACAGGCGCGCCGCCTCACGGGCGCTGGCCTGCAGGATCACCGCGGGCTCGGTCAGGGTGTCGAGGTTGACCACCCGCTCAGCCGGCGAGCCACGCCAGCCAGCAGGCGGCTTGCGGCCGGTGTAGACCACGCTGTGCAGGCCGGCCAGACGCGCCGCCGACAGCGCGTCAATACCGCCCACGGCGCCAGCGAGCAGGTGCAGCTGAGTGCCACCCTGGTCCGCCGCGGCCTGCAGTTGCTCGGGCAGGCCAGCTTCGGAGAGCGCGCCGATGGAGAGCACCGCACACTCGATGCCGCGCTGCAGGGCCGGCAGCACATGTCCGGTCAGAGCCCCATGGCCTGCGCATTCAAGCACCAGCGGCGTGCGCTCGGGCACGCGCTCGGTCACCACCACATCTTCGCCCAGCTCGGCCTGCAGCACCGCCACACGCGCCGGCGAGACCACGATGTGGGTGATGCGCACGCGGGCCAGCCCTTTGATGCGCTGGTGCACAGAGCGGCCGATGGCGCCATAGCCGATCAGAGTCAAATCCTGCGTGCGGGCCGTCATGCCGGGCTCACTGTGTTTTCTTCGGAGGGCCGGCAAACTTCACCGGGAACTCACCCCAGGCGGCCATGTCCACCTCCACCACCACCGGCCCACGCTGCTGCAGCCCTTGGCTGAGCACCGATACCGTGGCGGCAGGGCTGTCGAGCCGCAAGTAAGCGGCCTGCATGCTGGCGCACAGCGCGGCAAAGTCGGGCGTATGCAGGTCGACATAGCAGTGGCGGCTGCCATACACGGCATCCTGGATGTTCTTGATCACGCCATAGCGGCGGTCGTTCATCAAAAGCACCATCAGGTCGGCCTCCTCCTGCACCGCGCAGGCCAGCTCACCGAGGTTGAGCATGAAGCCGCCGTCACCGGCGAGCACCACGGTCTTGCGGCCCAGTCCGTGGGCCTGGTTGGCCAGGGCCGCGCCTATGCCCATGGCCAGGCCCTGCCCTATGCCCCCGCCCAGCGCATGCACGCCGGCACGCGGGTGGTTGAGCAGGGGCGCGCGGTTGCCCCACATGGTGTTGGACAAGGTGATGTCGCGCACCCACCAAAGGTTTTGACCCACAGCCGCCTGCAGGCCCGCCTTGAGCTGGGCATAGGGTCCAATCGTGCTGTCGACCAGGGTCTCGGCTTGGCGGCGGGCCTGCTGCACGTCGGCTGAAAATTGCGGATCGACCTGCATCTGGCCTTCAAGCGCATCGGCCAGGGCATGGAGCGTGAGCTGCGCATCGCCCTGGACAAACATTTCGCTGTCGTAGGCGCGGTTCTCGGCCAGCGCATCCGCATCGATGCGAAAGCGGTGCTCGGGCAAGCTGAGCTTGTAGGTCAGTGTTTCGTTGCTGCGCAGGCGCGAGCCGACCACCAGCAACGCATCGACCGAGCCATAGAACGCTTCAGTGGTTTTTTGCAGGTTGTAGGAACCCAGAGAGGCCGGGTGGTCTTCGGGCAAAACGCCTCGCCCCTGTACCGACGTCACCACGGCCCAGCCCATGCCCACCAGGCGCTCAACCGCAGCGCGCGCTCCGCGAGCGCCACCCCCCAGCCACAGCAGCGGTCGCTTACGGCCCCTGAGCTGCTGCGCCAAAGCGGCCACCGCGGCCGGCGCGGGAGCCAGCGGCGCCACGGGCCAGGGGGCAAGGTCGTGGGGCAGCGGCATCGTCATGGCCTGCACATCGATTGGGATTTCAAGACTCACGGGCCCGCAGGGCGGCGTGAACGCCATGCGCACGGCCTCGCGCAGCGTGGCCAGGGCCGTGTGCGGGTTGCTGATGCGAAATGCGCCCTTGCCCACCGACTTGAGCATGGCCAGTTGCGCCGGGTGCTCATGGATGTAACCCAGATTGCGGTCGACGAATTCGGACTCGATCTGCCCGGTCAGGTGCAGCAGCGGCGTGCCGGCCGTGTAAGCCTCGACCATGGCGCCGGCCGCATTGCCACAACCGGTGCCAGTGCTGGTCACGCACACCCCGAGCACTCCGCTGACGCGCGCCGCAGCGTCGGCCATGTTGCAGGCGCCGGCCTCGCCGCGGGCCGAGACAAAGCGGATCTGCCCACGCCGGTGGAAGGCGTCGAGGATGGGCATGTTGTGGATCGAGATCACGCCATAGGCGGTCTTGACTTGGCAAGCCTCCAGAAATCGGGCAATCAACTCGCCCACGGTGATGTGTTGTGAGGTCATGCGGCTGTGCGTTGGGAATTCCTGGTGGACCGGCCACCGCGCTCGGGCGAGTGGCTCAGGCGGTCACTCAATTGAGCCGCAGCAGCCTTGACCATTTCAACCAGCACGCCGAGCTCTGGCTCTTCTATGCGCTGGGCTGCAACGGTGATGCTGATCGCTGCCGCCACACGGCCTTGCTCATTGAAAACGGGCGAAGCAATGGTGCAGATGCCGGGCTCGTAGCCACCCATGCTCACGCTATAGCCGCGCGCACGATCCTGGGCAATGAGCTCGGCCAGCGCCGCAACCGTGGTGGGCGTCCTGGGCGTGAAAGCGCTCAAAGGCGCATTGGTGTAGAGCGCCGCCAGTTGGGCATCGCTCAAGTCCGAGAGCAGGGTTCGGCCAAGCACGGTGGCGTGCGCCGGCAGGCGAGCGCCGACCTGGATCGAATGGAACATCGCACTGCGACCGGCCACCTTGGCAATGAACACCACCTCGCGCGCATCGCGAACCACCAGGTGCGCCGAGTAGCCGCTGCGATCGCGCAGCTCTTCAATCACGGGCCGACCCAGCTCGGTCAGTTCCATCGAGGCCAGCAATTCAAAACCCAGACGCAAAACCCCAAGCCCGAGCTTGTAGTTCACGCCATCGGCGCAGCGCTCCAGAAAGCCCGCTTGCTCCAGAGTGCACAGCATGCGAAACACCGAAGCACGCGGCAAGTCGAGCTGCCGGGCGAGTTGGGCGCCGCTGAGCTCAGGTTGATCCCTGTTGAACTGCATCAGCAGTTGCAAGCCACGGGCCAAAGCGGGGACGCGGTAACGGTCTTCAGCAAAAGGAATGGACGACATAACTTGATGCAACTCAATGGGCTGTGAGCAGCCGCGTCACCGCATCGGCTGCCTCGATCGCACAGGCGTGGCCCACCGGACCGAGGGACAAGCGCTGAACGCCCGCAGCGCCAGCGACTTCATCGCAGGCAGCCGGCGCTGTGATGGTGTCGGCCTCGCCACTGGCCACCCGAATCGGCAAAGCAAGCTGTCCGAGGTCGGCCAACAAGCGGGCGTTGGCCAGCAAATGCACCGCCTGGGTGTAGCCGGCCGGGACGATGGCGGCCATGTTGCGCTCGACCGACTCGATCCATTCGGGCCGTGCCTGCGGCGAAAGCATGGCAGGCGCTCTGGCCCGGGCCATGCCGGCGGGCCCGAGTTGCTGCAAGTTGGCCAGCCGGGCAGCCACCATGCGTTCGCGCTCCGCAGCCAGTGCATCGCCATAGCCACGCGCCGGCGAGAGCAAGATCAGGTGCGACACACGATCGGGGTGCTGCAAGGCGGCAGACGCTGCCATGATGGCGCCCAGCGAATGGCCCACCAGCACCGCCGGGTCATGCACTTGCATCGCATCGAGCCAGGCCCAAAGCCTGGCCGCGTAGTCGCTGGCCTGAGGCCAGGCCGGCGCCACCGCGGCGCTCTGGCCATAGCCGGGCGCATCCCAGGCCAACAGCCTGACGTCTGTACGCCCCTGGGCCCAAGCCAGTTGCGCCGCCCAGCTGGCCGAGGCCGAGCCAATTCCATGCAACAGGACATGGCTGACCCGCTCTGCCGAGCCCGCCTGCCGGTACGCAATCGGACCCAACAGCGTGTCGATACGCTGCACCGGACTGACAGACGCTTGCGTGTTCACAGGGGCTTTAGCGCTTGATCTTGGCCAACGGTGAGTCCGGCGGATACACCGGCGTGATCGGCTTGGGCGTGCCCAACATCACGCACATCAGCGCGTCTTCGTCGCCGATGTTGTGCTCCTCCCGGTAGACCCCAGGCGGCACTGAAATCAAATCCCGTTCACCCAGTATGGCCTCCCAGCGCTGGCCGTCTTTTTCACAGATGATTTTCATCGCTCCGCGCAGCACAAAGAAAATTTCCTCCACGTCATAGTGGATGTGCAACGGCCCAATATTGCCCGCCGGAATCACCATGGTCGAAAACGTGAAGTGCGCCGAAGGCACTGTGTTGCCGTCCTTGGCCACACCGGTGCCCCCAGTGCCCACATAGCGCATTTGCGCACGGCGATAACGCGGGTCGAAATCGGCCTGGAATTTGAGTGCGTCCCAGTCGTAGCTGCGGGTGGACTTGCGCGCCACCCGACTGTCCATCCACTGGGCAAACGACTGCTGCGGCTTTTGCAGCATGCTGGCCTGTATGTCCTTTTCCGGCGGAATCTGGGCATTGAGCAGACCGTTTTCATTAAAGTGCGGTTGATTGGCCGCCGCCAGTACCTTGCGTGCATGTTCGTCCATGGAGTCGCCTCTTTTCTTCAGTTCATGACAAAGCCGCCATTGACCGGCAACACCTGACCCGTGATAAAGCCGCTGCCCTGGCTGAGCAAAAACAAGGCGGCCGCGTTGACGTCGGCGGGCAATTGCGCTCGGGTGATCGCCCGGCCCTGCATATAGTGATCGTGTCTGTCCTGCGGCACATACTCGGTGGCCTCCACGAGGGTCAGACCCGGAGCAATCGCATTGACCGTGATGCCATCGCCGCCGAGTTCTCGGGCCAGTGCATGCGTCATGGAAATCACAGCGCCCTTGCTCGCTACGTAAGCGAGCAACCTGGGCGCGCCCCACAGTGCGGTATCAGATGCCAGATTGACCACCCGACCCCGGCCGCTGGCCTTGAGGTGCGGATGCGCTGCCCGCGTGACCAGCCAGGTGCCTCGCACGTTGACCTGCATCACGCGGTCCCAGGTATCGATCGCGATCTCGTTGAAATATTTGCCGCCCGAGTTGGTTACGGCGGCGTTGTTGATCAGGCCATCGAGCCCGCCCAAGCGCCCCGCCGCTTCGGCCACACCGGCTTCAATGGCCGTCGGATCAAGCAGGTCCATCGGCACGTAGCATGCGCTTGGGCCCAATTGCTGCGCCAGCGCCTGACCTCGCTCATGCAACACATCGCTGATGGCCACACGCGCGCCAGCCTGCACCAGCGCCCGAACAAAGCTCTCGCCCAGACCGCGGGCCGATCCGGTGACCAGAACTTTGTGTCCATACAGTGATATGGGCGCAGTCATTAGGGACCCCTTCAGCTCCCGGAGCGCTCGGCGCTGGCCAGGTAATGCAGCACGCGCGCCTCGGCCAGCACCACCGCGTAGTAGGCCAAGATGCCAATGAGCGTGAGCGCACCGATCACACCAAACACACCGGCCGTGTTTCCCTGACCTTCAAAAAAGACCAGCAAGTAGCCCAGGCCCATGTTGCCGCCCACCAACTCGCCCACCACCACGCCAATTACGGCCAAGGTGCTGGCGATGCGCAAACCTGAAAACAGCGGAGGCAAGGTGGTCGGAAACTCAACCATGCGAAAGACCTGCCAGCGGGTTGCGGAAAACGATCGTGCCAGGTTGATCAGATCACCGTCCATGGTGCGCATGGCCGACAGCACATTGATGAGCACCGGAAAAAACACAATCAATATGGCCACCAGGATCTTGGGGTAAATCGTGTAGCCCAGCCACATCACAAACAGCGGCGCAAATGCCACCTTGGGCGCGATCTGAAGCGCCAGCAGATACGGCGATAGCACGGCTTCGACCTTGGGCGACATGCCCAGCGCATAGCCGATGACCGCCCCCAGCAGCGAGCCCAAGACAACGCCCACCACCACCTCAAAGGCAGTGATGCCCGCATGCCAGAGCAGTCTCTCTGCCGCCCACAGACGCAGAAACTCGGCCCAAACATGACTGGGCGGTGGCAGCACAAAGGCGGGCACACCCAAGCGGCCGGGGACCAGCTCCCAAACCAGTCCGAAAACCAGCAGCACAGCCAGACTCCAGCCGTAGGTGGTGAGCGTGTCCCGATTCACTATGCCTCCAGGTGCCGGCTATTTACTTGCCCACGAACTGATTGGTGTAGAGATCCTTGACCGGGACCTCCTTGGGCACCACGCCGTTGGTCACGTAGAACTTCTGCAGCTCGGCCAGGCGGGCCTCGTCCATCAGCCCCGGCACCTTCTGCTTGGCATAGACGTACTGATTGAACATCTCGAACGTCTTTTGCATGCTCGCTTCCTTGCCCTGGTGAACCGGCACATGCTTGACATAGACGGCCGCCGCATCCTTGGGGTTGGCCATGATGTCCCTCATGCCCTTGAGCGTGGCGCGCACCAGCTTTTGTATCAGCTGCGGGTTCTTTTGTATCGTCTCATCCGAAGCCAAAATCGCTTGGGCCATGCTCTTGAAATACACATCAGCGGGCAAGATATCGACCTGCGAGCCGGCGTCCATGACCATCACGGTCCAGTCGGGTACGCCGGCCATCGCGACGGCCTTTTTGGCTGCAAATTGCTGCCACACACCGGCCGGGCCTGCGGCCTGAATGTTCACATCGTTTTTGGTCAGGCCCACCTTGCTGAGCATGCCCAACAGGGCGTAGTAGGTGGTGTCGGTGTAGGCCAGCACCGTGACCGTCTTGCCCTTGAGCTCGCGCGGGCTTTCAATGCGCTCCTCCTTGTGACTGACCAGCTGCATCAGGGAGCCGGCACCGAGCACCGCCACAGCCTTGACCGGGATGCCTTGCGCGCGGGCAATGATGGGCGTATCGCCAATGGCACCGCCGATGACCGCGTTGCCAGCGCCGACCTGCTTGGCCACATCCACCCCGCCGCGGGCCGCGACGAACTTCACATCCAGGCCTTCGGCCTTGTAGTAGCCCTTGGCTTGCGCCAGCATCCACGGCCCAAAGGCCGGCAGCGTGCCAGGGGCAGGCAACAGATAAGTGATTTCCTGCAGCGGCTGGGCCTGCGCGCGCACGCTCAGGGGAACAGCGGCCATCAAGGCGGCGGCCAACACACTGGCGCAGCCGAATCGGCGGGTCATGCAAGTGGACTTCATTTCGGACTCCTTGAAGAAAACGACGAAAAAATCAGTGAACCTCAGCCTGGGCGTCGAGCTTGAGCAAGGTCATCAGGTGGGACACCAGTTCGGACAGCCGCGCATGCTTGCGCCGCTGCATCGGGTTGTTGCGGTCGGGCATGGCCACCTCAATTTCTTCAACGATGGTGCCCGGCCGCTCGCTCATCACCAAGATCCGGTCCGACAGGGCGGCCGCCTCGGACAGATCGTGCGTGATGAACACCACCGTCTTGCCTTCGCGGGCCACGGTTTGCGCCAGATCCTGCTGCAAGATCATCTTGGTTTGGGCGTCGAGCGCCGAAAACGGCTCGTCCATCAGAAGCACCAGCGGGTCGACCGCCAGGGTGCGCGCCATCGCCGCCCGCTGCCGCATGCCGCCAGACAGTTGGTTGGGGTAGTGCTTGTCAAAGCCCTTGAGATGGCATTGCACCAGCAGGCGCTCTGAAATCGCCCTACGCTCTGCCGCCGGCACACCCCGCAACTCCAGGCCAAACTCCACGTTTTCAGCGATCGTGCGCCAGGGCATGAGCAGGTCTTTTTGCAGCATGAAGGCCACATGCTTGTTCGGCCCGGTCACCGGCTCGCCGCCGACCTTGACCACGCCCGCAGAGGGCCGGGCCAGCCCAGCGCCCATATTGAGCAAGGTGCTCTTGCCGCAGCCCGATGGACCGATGATGGAAACCACCTCGCCCTGTGCGATCGAGAAATGGATGTCGCGCGCTGCCAGCACCTCGGCAGACCGGCCGCGGGCCGGAAAGCGCTTTTCCACACCGACAAACTCGATGGCTGCTGGGGAAGAGGAGGTGCTCATGG
The DNA here is from genome assembly GCA_021299555.1 of Comamonadaceae bacterium. Taxonomy (GTDB): domain Bacteria; phylum Pseudomonadota; class Gammaproteobacteria; order Burkholderiales; family Burkholderiaceae_C; genus Polaromonas. The sequence continues at coordinate 187 of JAJTGH010000049.1, read as the reverse complement.
ACTGAGGATTTGATTCACATATGAATCAATGATTCATTACAGAGACGATCATAGCCTTGGTGCCAGCCTTGCGACAAGCACGGACAAACCCGGAGCCTGGCCAGCTGCTGCCGCATCCACCCGGCCTGGGATGCGGTCAATTTCGGGGCCCGTCTGACAAACCGCGCTGTCTGCGTGCCCTAGGCTT
>JAJTGH010000048.1 GCA_021299555.1 Comamonadaceae bacterium | reverse complement strand
ACGAAGAAGCGCCGCTGCGACGCTTGCGCCTCTAGAATGATTTGCACCGGCATCACCTGTGCCACAGATGTCCCGCCCCCGTGCGTCGAATCCAGGCCGGGCGATCGGATGACGCATTTGCCCCTACTTTAAAAAGGTATGACCTCATGAAAATCGATCCAGCAGGCATGGACTTTCGCGACCTTCATCACTTGCTCGCAGGCTCCATCGTGCCCCGGCCCATCGCCCTGGTGTCGACCCGGGGGGCCAATGGCGTGGACAACGTCGCGCCACTGTCGTCCATCAATATTGCATGCGTCAAGCCGCCAATGCTGTCGTTTTCCCTGTCCACGCGCAGGCGCAAGGGAGGGGAAAAGAAAGACACCCTGCGCAACATTGAATTTGCCAAGGAGTTCGTGGTGAACGTGCCGGTGGTCGAGAGCATTGCTGCGGCCATGAACAGGGCCGGCGCTGAATTTCCAGACAGCGTCAGCGAGTTCGCCGAGACCGGGCTGACCCCCGTGCCAGCCGACCTCGTGGCCGCCTGCCTCGTGCAGGAATCACCGGTGAGCTTCGAATGCCGCCTGGTACAAATCTCGGAGTTTGGCGAGCATCCCAGCGTCTCCAGCCTGATCGTCGGCGAGATCATTCGGGCACACATCAAGGACGAGTTCTTCGCCAACGGCGAGCCGCAGACGTCCAAGATGCGGGCCATCGGCCGACTGCTCGAGCCCTATTGCCGGACCAGCGAAATTTTCGAATTCGACGTCGAATACACGCTTTGATCCCTCGCCGGACAGACCCCGCCCTGCATCGCCGCCACGGCGCTGCAAACGTCCTGATGTGGCGCGGACTCGGCGCCGACCGAGCGCAAACTCAGCGGGTCTGACCTGGGCCCGCGTGCCCCGGTCGCATCTCGACGTACGTGGGCAGACGCTCAGGGAAATCTGCGGCCACCGGGGTCCCAGAAGCCATGTTGCGTTCGAGTCGGCCCAGCGCCTGCGGATAGTCCATCACGTTGAGGTAGTAAAAAAAGGACAGCAGACGCTCTGAAAATCGCCACAGGCCGTCGATTTTCTCGTACACATCGTCGTAGCGCAGAGCGGTGAGCATAGGCTGCTCCTTGCGCCAGACCTCCGCGTGCACCGACAGCATGCCGCGGGCCCGGGTCTGGCTTTCAAACCAGATCACGTGGTCGTGCGCGAAATGATTGGTCGCGCCGAGCACGCTAAATCTGCTCTTGAACTGCTCCAAAATGGCATCAATTCCCGTGGCCCTCATGGCGCCGTCTTTGGAGCCAAACGAGCCGTTCTGGGCAAACAGCAGGCGCACCGCGTCCAGGTCGCGGTTGTCGATGGCGAAGTTGTAGCGGGCCGTGAGGTCGCGGATGGCCAACTGGTCCTCGACCCGTTGTAGGCGCTGCTCCACACTGGAATCGGCGGGCGGCGCGACGCGGTTTGGAATGCTCATGTCATCTCTCCTGGTTGCAAGAACGGGTGGGGTCAATGCGAAACGGCCGGCGCTCTAGCCCCCGGCCCGGCAAGCGCGAAACTCCTGCACATAGTGGGCCACCGAACGGTGAAAGTTCTGCGCACCGCCCTCGTTGCGGCCGAACAGCAATTCGGTGTTGGCGCCAGAGCGCAGTCCCTCCTGGATGCTGAAACTGGTGGAATAGTCCTCGTCGCGCACGATCTTGGCGTACAGCGCAATGCGCTCCTGCATGGCTTGCAATTGCTCGGGTGAATCCTGCGACGGGTCACGCGGGTTGACATGAATCTGGTTCGTGATGCATCGGTCAGGTGCAACTGGAATCATCTGCGAGACCAGACCGCCGTGCCGGTCGGCTGAGATCGAGATGTGCGGAAACAAGGTCCGCACGGCATGAAAATACTTGTCGTCCCACTGCTCTGGGGCCAGATCCTTCATCTTGAGCATCAGCTTGGGATCGTTGCCCCAGGCATTGCCGCCCATGCGCTGATGCGGCCCCCAGGGCAAAGGCCCGTAGTGGTCGTAAAGCGACACCGACGTCGCGCTCTCGCGCTTCCAGAATTCGTACAGGGTTTGCCGGTGTAAAAAAGGAATGTGGTAGGACTCAAGGTACCCGTCGTGGGTGATCTTCCAGTTCGCGCTCTCAAGCTGCGAGCGGCCATGGACAAACCACTTGTCGGCCTCGAGTCCGCCCAGTTCGTTGAGCATGCCACCCAGATAATTTTTGACGTCCACGCTCACGCCGCGGGTGATACAGACCCAGATGAAGCCCACATGCTCCTCGCAGTGCAGCTCCTTGAGGCCGAGCAAGGAGCGGTCGATCTCGCCGAACTTGCGCGGATCGGCCACAGTCAGCAATTGGCCCGCCGTGCCGAAACGCCAGGCATGGTAAGGGCAGGTGAAGCCCTTGGAATGGCCGACTTCGTCATGGGTCTGCGTGATGGCACGGCCGCGGTGCGTACAAGCATTGATGAAGGCACGCACCCGCAAATCCTCGCCGCGCACGATCAGCACCGGCACATCGAGCACCTTGATGGCTTTGTAGCTGCCGGGTTCACGCACCTCGGCACTCAGTGCCAGCATCAGGGGCAGACGTCGGAAGATGGCGTCCATCTCCTCCTCCCAGCTGCGCGGGCTGTAGGACTCGACCGGCAGTCGATAGATTTCGTCGGTGGAATCGGTGGTGCCCGCCTCGGCGTGCTTGAGCGCGCGCGCCACCATGGACTGGATCTGCTGCTGAACGTATTGCGACTGGGCCATGTCTTCCTCCTGCTCGCCATGTCAAAACCCAGGCGGCTTGGGCACGCCGCCTGACCAAAAAAATAGTGTGTCCGCGCCTGGGCGCCGGGACCGCGTCCTGCGATAAACTCATTTATACAGGAACCATCGCGGCAATATTTTTCCCAACCAGCTCTTCGTGGGATCCAGGTTTCCCCAGGGGCTACAACACCGGAGCATGAAGCACCATGGAAAGCGCCGAACTGTTGATAGAAAACGCCAACCTGATCGATGGCACCGGGGCCGCAGCGCGCCGCGCGTCGGTGCTGGTGGCGGGAGACAAGATACAGGCCGTGGGAGCGGCCGCCGACGCGCAGGCCAAACCGACTGCCCGACGCCTGGACGCCAGCGGCCTGACGTTGATGCCCGGCATCATCGACGGGCATCTGCACAGCACTTTTGACAACGCGGCAGGCCACGACGAGTTGTTCTACCACCGCCGTCCTGGCATGGCGGCGATCACGGCAGTGCGCAATGTGCGCAACATCCTGACCGCGGGCTGCACCGGATTCATGGATCCCGACTCCCTGTTCGATCTGGGCGTGGACCTGAAGGAGGCGATCAACAATGGTGTCATCGAAGGGCCGCGCATGGCGGTCGGCGGTTACGCCCTCATGACCTCCGTGGGCGGGGCAGCAGGTCGCCTGATGCCGGACAAGGGCGTCATGGCCTATGCGGTGCTGCTGCAGGGCAAGGACGAAATCATGGCCGAGGTGCGTCGCCAGATCAAGATCGGCTGCGACTGGATCAAGGTTCACGTCACCGGCTCTCTGGCCCACCGCCGCAGCGAAGGTGAGATGGTCACATTCACCATGGATGAGTTGCGTACGATCTGCGATCTGGCCCACAGCTTTGGCGTGCAGGTCGCAGGGCACTGCCGCGGCGCGCATTCCATCAAGGTCGCCTGCGAAGCCGGCTTCGACCAGATCATCCACGGGACCTTCATGGACGACGAGGCCCTGGAGGCGGTGGTCAAGCACCAGGCCTTTTTGGTGCCGGCGCTCACTTTCCAGGCCAATCTGATGGAGTTTGGCGACGCTATCCATGCCAGCCCGGGTCTGCAAGACATCTTCCGGCGGGAGATTGAGGGCAGCGCGCAGATGCTGAGCAAGGCCTACCGGGCGGGTGTTCCGCTGGTCTGCGGCACCGAGTCGGGCTTCTCGGTCACGCCCTACGGGGACTGGCACTACCGCGAGCTCGAGGTTTTCGTCAAGCACCTGGGTCTGTCGCCCCTGGAGGCGATACGCTGTGCCACGCAGTACGGCGCACTGGCTCTGCGCATGAAGGACAAGACCGGCACCATCGAGGCCGGTCGGCTGGCCGACATGCTTCTGATCGACGGCGATCCGGTCAAGGACATCACGGTGCTCGGTCGCCGGGAAAAGCTGCGCATGGTCATGCTCGGCGGCAAGTCCATTGAGCTCGGCCGAGTCGAGCCCGAGCGCGGCCACCTGCCCGAGTGGCGGGTCCATGAGTTCGGCAATATTCTCTCCAAGGACTTGGTCTCGCGGACCCGCGCGGGCCAGCCTGCCGGCGGTCACTAAAGGGCCGACTGAGGCGCCGGGCGGCCTCAGCGCCCGATGCCTGAGGCGGCCTTGCCGGGTGCCGCCTGCGTCACCCAGGCATGAGGCCCCCAAGGCGTCACAGGGGTGTCTGTCTCGGCCTGAAAGCGGGCCGGCAGGTCCTCAACCATGTTCCAGGTCGCAGACAGGCGCCCAAAGCCAATGCACAGGGCGCACCAGGAGCCCAATTCCACCAGTTCCTTCTCGCTGTAGTGTTGCGCCAACTCGGCGTACAGGGAGTCGCCGATGGCCAGATGATTATTGGCCAGCAGGTCGGCGTAGCGCAGGGCCAGGCGCTCGGCCGCGGACAGGTCCTGGGCCTCCTCGGGGCGCTCCAGCGAACACACCAGGTCCTCGGTCACGCCATCGGCCACTGCGTCGGCATAGCGCATGGCCATGCAGCTTCGACACTGGTTGTGAAACGCGATGCGCAAGCGCAGCAGTTCGCGCAGGCGCTCGGACAGCGTCGCATGCTGCTTGAAGGCGCTGGCAAAACGCACGTAGGCCTTGGCCAGCTCGGGGTGATGGCCCCGCACGCTGGTGGGCCGCATTTCGCGCTCGCTCTTGTGGTCGGCGCCGAGCATGGTGCGCAGCTCGGGATCGAGCTCCTGCAGCGAGAGGGAACGAATGCGTGGCATGTAAGCTCCTGAGTCGAAAAACGGCGAGGACGCCGCACCGGCATGGGCCCGGGGCGTTTACCGGCGGCTGTCGATGTAGGTCTGCAAAGAATCGGGCAGATCCGCGGCGCGAGCCGGCACGCCGGGCCAGCGCACGCGCAGAGGGTCTGCCAGGCCATCGGCCACCTGATCGAAAGGCAGGACATAGCGAAAGCGGATCTCCCGCTCCTGAAACACCCAGCCGGCGGCGCTGCGCACATACCGATCGAGGTAGCGCAGCGACAGACGAAAGGTTTTTCCGTCGATGCACAACTCTGCGTGGGCGCTGACGGCGCCGCGGGCCCGGTCATCGGAATCAAATTCGAAATGCCAGGAGTGCGCGTAATGTGTCGTGGCAGTGTAGGCCCTGAGTCGCTCGCGGTAAAAGTCGAGCACAGCCGCCCGCCCCTGCAAGCCGTTGAACACGCCGTCGGGCGCGAACATGCGGGCGATGGTGTCAAAGTCGCGGTCGTCCACCGCCATCCCGTATCGCGAGATCAGTTCGGCCAATTGCTGGCGGTCTTCCAAACGGCGCACCTTGTGCGCAAGTTCAAGCAGATCGGTCTCGCTCATGGCGGTGTACTCCAGGGCACTGCGATGGGTCAGTGTAAGACCGACCACCAATGCGCCACGAGAGCCAGATAGTCACCGGAGCGACAGACCTGCGCCTGCCACCACAGGGGCGGCAATGTCGGACACCAAAACCCCCAGCCCTAGAATCGCCCGAACTCTCCTGTCCAGGACCTCCCATGCTCGACCCACAAGCTGAACTGGCCCTCAAAGCACTGGCCACCCACAACGCCCAAGCCGGTATCAACCCGACACCGGCCCAGCTGCGCGCGCTCTACCTGAGTCGGCGGCGCTTCACCGAGCCACCCGCACCTGCTGTATCGCTCACGCGAGACCACACCCTGACCCGGGGCAACACGCAAATCGTGCCGATGTGCTGTGTCGCAGCCTGAGCCAGGCCGCCGGCTGCGCAGTCATCTCGGTCGACTACCGCCGCGCACCCGAGCACCGCTTCCCAGCGGCCTATGACGACGCGCTGGCCGCGCACGCCTGGCTGCTGGCCCATGCACACGATCTGCGCATTGCGCCCGATCGCATCGCCTTTGGCGGCGACAGCGCCGGTGGCAATCTGGCGGCGGCAGCCTGTCTGGGCCTGCGCGGCCAGCCCCACGCCCCGGTGTTTCAGCTGCTGATCTACCCCACCACGGTCATGCGCACCGACACGCCCAGCTACAAGGCCCATGCCGAGGGGCGCGGGCTGACCCGCGGCGGCATGGCAGCCTACATGAGTGCCTACCTGGGGCCAGACGGCCCAGCCAACGACTGGCGGGCCTCTCCCCTGGTGGCCCCCAGCCTGCACGGCCTGCCGCCAGCCTTGGTCCTGACCGCCGGCTTTGATCCTTTGCGCGACGACGGCCTGCTCTATGCCGACGCCCTGTCAGCCGCTGGCGTGCCCACACAGTACCTGTGCTTTGAGCGCCAGATCCATGGCTTTTTGCTGCTGGGCAAGCTGATCGACGAGGCGCAAACGGCCATCGATCTGTGCGGCGCCGCCTTGCGGCGGGCCTGGGGCTGAAAACAGCGCCCTGGCGCAATCCGGCTGGGGAGCGCCTGCGCAGTCAGATCAGCGCCACACCACCAGCACGATGCCAGCCATGGCCAGGGCGCTGCCGCCGATGAGCTTGAAGGTCCAGGGCTCGCTGTTGGCAAACATCAGCCGGCTCATCGGAAACACCACCAGGGGCGAACACATGCCCAGTAAAACAGCGATGCCAATTGGGATGTGGCGCATGGCACCGATGCTGAAAATTTGTCCGCCTATATTGCCCAGACCCACCAGCGCAAACAGCCAAAGCCCCCGACGCGATGACTGTCGCAGTTGCGCCAGCAGATCGCGCTTGCCCGGGGTGACGGCCACATGCAGCGCCAAGCCCGCAACCGCACCGACCAACGCACCGAGCACAGGCTCGGGCCATTCACGCACTGCGTAGCCACGCATGAGGTTGCCGCTGGCATAGGCGGCCGAGCTGCCAAAACCGAGCACCAACAGGGAATGGGTCAGCGAAAAGCGGCCATCGGGCGCGCGTGGCGTGTTGGCGCCCTTGCGATGGCCCACGATCAGCAGTCCCGTGACGGCGACAGACATGCCCAAAAGAGCCTGGGGGCTGAGCCTTTCGTCAAAGAGCAGCCACGCAAAAGCGGCCGTGAACACCGGGATACCGATCTGAAACACACTGGTGCGTTCGGGCCCGAAACGCAGCACCGCCTCATAAAACAGCCACCGGCCCATGAAGGTGGCAAAAACCCCGGCCGCAGCAAACAGCCAAAACGCCTGAGCATGCCAGCCGATGGGGTGAGCCTGCCAGAGCTGCAGGAGCACAAAAACCGCCGCAGCCACCAACACATTGACCATGGTCGAAACCACAAAACCCAGCGGCATCGACAGGTGGGGCGAAGCCAACCGCGTCACGAGGATGGACATGGAAAAGCTCACCAGGCTGGCCAAGGACAGCAGGTAGCCGATCAGCGCATCGCTCATGAAGGGTCGACGGCGCCGGTCAGAACAGCAAGGTGACGCTGGACTTGGACTGAATCAATTCGCGGCTCACGCCCGGAGCCAATTGGACAACCTTCAGGCCCTGGGGCGTGACATCCATCACGCCCAGGTCAGTGATGATGCGATCGACCACACCCACACCGGTCAAAGGCAAGGTGCACTGGGTCAGGATCTTGTGGTCTTCGCCGCCGTCTTTTTTGCGCGCCACATGCTCCATGAGCACAATCACCCGCTTGACGCCGGCCACCAGATCCATGGCACCACCCATGCCCTTGACCATCTTGCCCGGGATCATCCAGTTGGCCAGGTCGCCCCGCTCGCTGACCTGCATGGCGCCCAAAATAGATAAATTGATCTTGCCACCTCGGATCATGGCAAATGACTGATCGCTGCTGAAGATCGACGTGCCGGCCAAAGTGGTGACGGTCTGCTTGCCGGCATTGATCAGGTCGGCATCAACCTGGTCTTCGGTCGGAAAGGGGCCAATGCCCATCATGCCGTTTTCAGACTGCAGCCAGACTTCTTTGTCGCCGGTGTAATTGGCCACCAGGGTCGGAATGCCGATGCCCAGGTTGACGTAGAAGCCGTCTTCGAGTTCCTGCGCCGCACGCGCGGCCATTTGTTCTTGGGTCCAGGGCATGGTCAAGCTCCTTGTGTGGTGACGGTGCGCTTTTCGATGCGCTTTTCGGGCGTGGCATTGAGCACGATGCGGTGCACATAAATACCGGGCAGGTGGACGTCGTCAGGATGCAACTGACCCACAGGCACGATCTTTTCAACCTCCACAATGCACAGCTTGCCGGCCATGGCCACAGCCGGGTTGAAATTGCGGGCGGTGTAGCGAAAGCGCAGATTGCCAGCGGTATCGGCCACGTCGGCCTTGATCAGGGCCAACTCGGGCAAGAGCGAGCGCTCCATGACATAGGTCTCGCCATCAAATTCGCGGGTTTCTTTGCCCTCGGCCACCAAGGTGCCCACGCCAGTCTTGGTGAAGAAGGCCGGGATGCCCGCTCCACCGGCGCGCAGCCTTTCGGCCAGCGTGCCTTGCGGCGTGAACTCCAACTCGAGTTCACCGGCGAGGTACTGACGCTCAAATTCCTTGTTCTCGCCGACGTAGCTTGAAATCATTTTCTTGATCTGCCGCGTCTCGAGCAACTTGCCCAGACCAAAGCCATCGACCCCGGCGTTGTTGGAGATGGCCGTCAGGTTCTTGACGCCGGTATTGCGCAAGGCATCGATCAGGGCTTCAGGAATGCCGCACAGGCCAAAACCGCCCACGGCAATCAACTGGCCGTCATGAACCGCGCCTTTGAGCGCGTCTGCGGCCGATGAAAAAATCTTGTTCACGAAATCCTCCTGGGAGTGACAACGAGGCCGAGTACCTCTGAGATCGATATCCTTGCACGATACTACGTATGGAAATACGTAGTATTGCCTAAACACATGCCCGCATGCAGCCCCCTCCTATTGTGTACACATCCCCAGCCGTGGCCGACCACCGCTTGGCCTTCGAACTGGCGCCCATCGGCCTGGTGATCTCGCGCCAGCGCATCATGATCGACTGCAATGCGCATGTGTGCGAGATGTTCGGTGCCAGCCGCGATCAGCTGGTCGGACAGTCTTTTCGGGTGCTTTACCCCAGTGCCGATGAATACGAGCGCATGGGCCAGCGCCTGACCGGCATCTTGCAGACACGCGGTGTGTATGCCGATGACCGCATCATGCGCCGCGTCGGTGGTCGGCTGGCCGGCGAACATTTTTGGTGCCATGTCACCGGCCGCGCATTGAACTTGCAGGCGCCCCATGAAGCGGGCATCTGGAGCTTCGAAGACCTGAGCTCAAGACGACCGGTGACCGCAGAACTCACCCCCAGAGAGCGCGAAGTGGCCGCCCATCTGATGGAGGGCCTGACCTCCAAAACCATCGGCCGCGCCCTAGGGATCAGCCACCGCACGGTCGAGATTTACCGCGCCCGGCTGATGCGCAAATACAAGGCATCGACCACCGCCGACCTGGTGCACAAACTGCTGGCCGGCTGATTGCCGACCCGTCACTGGCCCCACGGCCAGCGGGCTGGTTATATTTCAACCATGAATCCACCTCCGATCCATCGCCTGCGGCTGCACATATTCGCTCTTCGCGGTCTTGCCTACTCGGTCGCGCTGGCCCTGTGCATACTGGGCCTGGGTGGTATAGGCTTTTGGCTGCTCGATCCCGGAGTCAAGACCCTGAGCGACGGGCTGTGGCTGGCATTTACCACCGCTGCAACCGTGGGCTATGGCGATCTGGTGCCCAGCACGCAGGCCTCGCGCGCTTTCGCGGTGGTGGTGGTGCTGCTGGGCTTGGCCGTGCTCTCATTGGTGACTGCGTCGGTAGCCGCCATGTTCGTTGAAACCGAAGAGCGCGCGATCGAGCAGGACCTGCTCAAAGAGCTGCGCAAACTGCACCGCGAAGTGCGCGCCTTGCGCGAGGAAGTGCGTCTGCTCAAAAACCTGCCACCCCTGCCCGGCGACGGCTCCGGTTGAACCGACAGCCAGCTATCAGCCCTGTGGTGCATCGACCACCTCAGCGGCCGTTCGAAACGCATCGACAGCGGTCGGAACGCCGCAGTAGACCGCTGCATGCAGCAGCAATTCCTGCAACTCCTGCGGCGTCACACCGTTGTTCAGGGCGCCGCGCACGTGGCCCTTGAGTTCATGCTGCTTGCCCAGGGCAGTCAGGATGGCCACAGTGATCATGCTGCGGGTCTTGAGGTCCAGGCCCGGGCGCTGCCAGACATCGCCCCAGGCTTTGGACGTGATGTGATCCTGCATCGGCTCTGAAAACGCCGTCGCTCCAGCCAAAGCGCGGGCCACATAGGCCTCGCCCATGACCTGCTTGCGCAATTTGAGTCCCTTTTCATAGGCCGGGCCTTTGCCCGAAGCGCTGGCTATCTGATCTGACATGAGAAGCTTCCAAAAGTCATTCGGTGCTCAAGCATACCGTCACCGTGGTCTGCAGCGTGGGACCTTATGATCTGCTCCGCACGCAACTCAAAGCCCCAAGACCATGACCCGTTACCCCCACCCCGCACTGACCGACCTGCCAGAAGACATCCGCGCCCGCATCCTGGAAGTGCAGGAAAAGGCAGGTTTTGTGCCCAACGTCTTTCTCGCACTGGCCCGCAGGCCGGCCGAATGGCGCGCTTTTTTTGCGTACCACGATGCGCTCATGCTCAAGGAAGACGGCCAGCTGAGCAAGGGCGACCGCGAGATGATCGTCACCGCCACGAGCGCGGCCAACGACTGTCTGTATTGCGTGGTGGCCCATGGTGCGATCTTGCGCATCTACGAGAAAAAACCGCTGGTGGCCGATCAGGTGGCGGTGAATTACCGCAAGGCCGACATCACGGCACGCCAGCGCGCGATGCTCGACTTCGCCATGAAAGTCTGCCAGCGCTCGCACGAAATCGATGACGCCGACTTCGCCAGCCTGCACGCCCACGGCTTTGACGACGAAGACGCCTGGGACATTGCCGCCATCACAGCTTTTTTCGGCCTGTCCAACCGCATGGCCAGTTTCTCCAGCATGATGCCCAACCCCGAGTTCTACCTCATGGGCCGGGTGCCCAAGCAAAAGTCCTAAGCGCCAAGGCAACCGGGGCCACGGCTCAGGTCTGCCCGGACGCCCAGCCCCATCGCCACCAGGTCGTGACGCCCACAATCACGATCGTCTACAAAGCTTGCGGACGGTCGGGTGCTGCAAAGCGAAGTAAGAGGAGGAGCAGGCCGCAGGCCTGCGGGGGACATGAGCGGCGCAGCGCCCGGCCGGCCGCAAGCCCGCCCCGCCGATCACAACAACGGTCGCCCCGCAAAGCCCATCACAAAGCCCATCACAAAGCGCATCACCGCCAGGTTGCGACGCCCACAATCACGATCGTCTACAAAGCTTGCGGACGGTCGGGTGCCGCAAAGCGAAGTAAGAGGAGGAGCAGGCCGCAGGCCTGCGGGGGACATGAGCGGCGCAGCGCCCGGCCGGCTGCAAGCCCGCCCCGCCGATCACAACACCGGTCGCCCCGTAGTTACCCCAGCGCAATTGCCCATAGCGAAGCCCATCGCAACCAGGGCGCGGCGGTTCAGGGCGTTACCAACTCTCGCAGCCAGCCCGGCAGCTCCATCGCCTTTTGTCGCGGAAAGTCCACCCACATCGTGGTGGCACCACCGGCGGCGTAGATCGGACCGGGCGCGTCGGCCCGCTCCATGGTCACCCAGGTCTCGAAGGTGGTGCGGGCCGGGTCGCTGGCGTACAGCTTGAGCAGCACATCACCGGGGTATTCGAGCTGACGGTAGAAATTGCAGAAAGCATTGACGATCACGATGCCCTCCTTGGCCGGGCCAGGCACCTGGCCCAGGGTGTAGAGCCAATCGATGCGCACCGTCTCGAAATAGCGGAAGTAGCTGGTGTTGTTCAAATGCCCCATGGCGTCCATATCGCCCCAGCGCATCGGCAAGGTCATCTCGTAGACCAATTTTTTCTTGTCGGCAATTGCAATCTTCATGGGCTCTCCGGCATTGGCCCTGTCGCCGGCTCGATACCGGCTGCCAAGGCGGTGCATCGCATTGAATAAAATATCGGTCTGAGTTGCACGGCCGTTGACAGGCCTCAGCTCCGCTAACCCCCGACTACGATTATCACGGAGAGCCCCCATGACCCCCCAAGAGATCCTGGCCCAGTTCGGTCCGCGCGAAGCCATGGAATACGACGTGGTCATTGTGGGCGCCGGCCCCGCCGGCCTGGCCACCGCCATCCGCATCAAACAACTGGCTGCCGAAAAAAACCAGGAAGTCTCCGTGGTGGTGCTCGAAAAAGGCTCCGAGCCCGGCTCGCACATCCTCTCGGGCGCGGTGATGGACCCGATTGCCATGAACGAGCTCATCCCCAACTGGAAGGAGCTCGGCGCGCCGCTTAACCAAGCCGTCACCGGCGACGACCTGCTGGTGCTCTCTGAGACCGGCGCCACCCGCACGCCCGACTGGCTGATGCCGCGCAACTTCCACAACGACGGCTGCTACGTGGTCTCGCTGTCCAATGTGGTCAAGTGGATGGCCGCGCAGGCCGAAGGCCTGGGCGTGGAGATCTTTCCCGGCTTTGCCGCCGCTGAAGTGCTCTACAACGAAGATGGATCGGTCAAGGGCGTGGCCACCGGCAACCTGGGCGTGGGCAAGGACGGCGAGCCCACCGACAACTTTCAGCTCGGCATGGAGTTGCACGCCAAATACACCGTGTTTGCCGAAGGCGCGCGCGGCCATCTGGGCAAGCAACTGCTGAGCAAATTCAGGCTCACCGAGGGCAAAGATCCGCAGACCTATGCGATTGGCATCAAGGAGCTGTGGGAGATCCCGGCCGACAAAGCCAAGCCTGGCCTGGTGGTGCACACCGCGGGCTGGCCGCTCAATGACGACGCCTTCGGCGGCGGCTTTCTCTACCACCTCGAAGGCAACCGGGTGACGCTGGGTTATGTGATCGGCCTGGACTATGCCAATCCCTGGATGAGCCCCTTCGAGGAGATGCAGCGCTGGAAGACCCACCCGTCCATCCGCGCGCACATCGAAGGCGGCAAGCGCATCGGCTATGGCGCCCGCTCCCTCAACAACGGCACGCCCCAGGCGCTGCCCAAGACGGTGTTCCCCGGCGGCGCGCTGGTGGGCTGCGATGCCGGGTTTCTCAATGCCGCGCGCATCAAGGGCAGCCATGCGGCCATCAAGAGCGGCATGCTCTGCGGCGAAGCGGCCTTTGAAGCGGTGACTGCCGGTCGCAGCAGCGATGAGCTTCAAGGCTTTGAAGACAAGTTCAAGGCCAGCTGGCTGCATGAGGAGCTGTGGACCTACCGCAACTTCAAAAACTGGTTCAAGAAGAGCCCGCTCATGGGCAAGCTCATGACGGGCGTGGAGCACTGGTTTTTGCCCAAGGTCGGCGTCAGCACACCGCCCTGGACGCTGCACAACAAGACGGCAGATCACACCAAGCTGCAGGAAGCGGCCAACATGCCGCAGATCAGCTACCCCAAGCCCGATGGCAAACTCAGCTTTGACCGGCTCTCCAGCGTCTTCATCAGCAACACCAACCACGAAGAAAACCAGCCGGCGCACCTCACGCTCAAGGACGCGGGCGTCCCGGTGGCCACCAACCTGGCCAAGTACGCCGGCCCCGAAGGGCGTTACTGCCCGGCCGGGGTGTACGAGTACGTCAAGAACGATGACGGCAGCGACCGGCTGCAGATCAACGCGCAAAACTGCGTGCATTGCAAGACCTGCGACATCAAAGACCCAACCCAAAACATCGTCTGGGTCACGCCCGAAGGCGGCGGCGGGCCCAACTACGTGGGCATGTGAGGCCAGCGCAGGCCGCTGACACGGCCGCGCGACCTGCGCCGACACGCCGCCAAGGCTAGGCGGGCCAACATGGGACTCATGCACCCATGCCCATTGCGCTCCACTGATCACCCTCCAACCCCATTGCCAGCGTACCGCCTGGGCCGGACCCGGCCAATGGCGCAGCGGGGCCTTTGAGCCATGTCCCTGGGACCGCAGGGCGTGCGTGCCATGCGCTGGAGCCTGATGACAGGAGGCCTGCGCCTGCTGCTACAGGTTGGTGCGCAAGTCATGCTGGCGCGACTGCTCGGACCACAGGCCTTCGGCCTTTTTGCCATCGGCATGGTGGTCCTGACTTTTGCAGGCTTTGTCTCTGGTTTCGGGCTGAGCTGGAGCCTGACCCAAAGGCCCGAAGTCGATGATGAAGACATCCGCTTTGCGTGGACCTGGCAACTGATCGCGGGCCTGCTGGCGCTGATCGCGCTGCAACTGGCAGCGCCGGCCGTGGCCGCGTTGTTCAAGGAACCGGCCAGCGAGTCGGTCTTGCGCTGGTTGTCGCTGAGCTGCCTGCTGCAGGCGGCGAGCGCGCCGGCCACCCACCTGCTGACCAGGGCGCTGAACTTTCGTACGCTGGGCTTGATACAACTGGGCAGCTACGGCGTCGGCTATGCGCTGGTGGGACTGCCGCTGGCCTGGATGGGTCTGGGCGTGCATGCCTTGGTCGCCGCCTGGCTGGTGCAAGCGGCCGTGGTGCTGCTGGCCAGCTTGGCTCTGTGTCCGCACCCCAAGCAGCCTTTGCTGTGGTACGCCCGCGCAGCGCAAACCCTGGGCACGGGTCAAGCGGCTTTTTTGACCAACCTGGTCAACTGGTGCTTGGTCAACCTGGATCGAGTGATCATCGGCCGCGTCCTGGGTGCCTGGTCACTGGGCCTGTACAACGTGGCCTACAACCTGGCCAGTGTGCCCAACAGCTTGCTGCTGGGCACACTGCAGCCAGCCTTCTTGGCCGCAGGTGCACAAATGCAAAGCCAAAGCAGCCGCCTGGCCCAGGCCTACGAGCAAATGCTCGCCACGCTGCTGGTCATTGCGGTGCCAGCATTCGCCGTGCTCGCCATTTTGGCGCCCGACCTGGTGCAATCGCTCTACGGTCCACGGTGGCAGCAAGCCGGTTCCGTGCTGGCGTGGTTGCTGGCCTTCATGCCAGCCCTTGCAATCTGGGGCATCTCAACGCCGGTGTTGTGGAACACCGCAAGGCCCCACCATGAATGGGTGCTGCAGGTGCCTCTGATCGCCCTCGGTGCGCTGGGCCTGTGGCTGGCTGCGCCCATGGGAATCGAAACAGCTGCCAGCGCGGCCGCCTTGCTGATGCTGCTCAGGGCCGCGGTGATGGTGGGTGCCGCGCGGGCTGCGCTCAAACTGCCCTGGTCGGCGCTGGCGCCACAGGCCTGGCGCGGCCTGTGGCTTACGCTGGCGTTCTGTGCCCTGGTGATGGGCGTGCAGGCACTGCTATCAAGCGGTCCCACTTTGCTGCGCTTGACCGCCAGCGCGCTGGCACCGGCTGCGGCAATGGGCCTGACCCTCTGGCTGCGACCGGCCTGGATCGAACACTGGGCGGGGCCTGAGGCCTGGTCCATGGCCGCGCGCTTCGTGCCCGCCTTGAATCGGCGCACGGCTGGCACCGAGACGGGCGCGCTGCAAAACCCGGCCCATGGCGCCTGAGACCGCCTGGCCATGGAAGTGAACCTCTCACTGCTCGCCCTGCTGCTGTCGGCCTTGCTGGCTGCGGCGCTGGCCTGGCTGGGCATGGCCGGGGCCATGCACCTGACCACACAGCGCCAGCACGGCTACATGCACTGGGTGATGCCAGCGTTGCTGCTGGTCATGGCGGCTGGAACCTGGCTCAGCGGGAGAGATCTGACCAGCAATTTCCTGCTTCCCGAATTCGCACCAGACCCACCCAGGCCGCCTCTGCTCAATGCGTTGCAGCCCCTGGTCTCCTTGCTGCTTCTGGCCATCAGCGGTGAGCGCATCCTGACACACTGGCTGCTGCGCCGAGACGCGCCGATTGCGCCTGTGCTGCCGCTGGCCTTGACCATGTTCTGGCTGGGCAGCATCGCCGCTCCGGCATTGTGGGGAGGGCATCCTTATTGGGGCCACAACCTGATCTATCCCCTGGTCATCGGACTGGCTGCCACCTTGTGCGGGCCGCTGGAGCATGAGTTGGCGCTGCGCGCCACGCGCAACGCCCTGCTCGTGCTCATGCTCGTCGGCCTGGCCCTCATCGCCTCCGCGCCAACCCTGGTGATGGACCGGCAATACAGCCAGGGATTGATCACCGGTCTGCCCCGCTTCGCAGGCCTGGCGACACACCCGGTGTCCATGGGCCTGCTGGCGCAATTGGCGCTGCTGTGCCTGCAAGCGAGGCCCTTGCAAAGGCGCTGGATGAACCGCATAGGCTGGATGATGGGTCTGAGCGTGCTGTTCATGGCTCAGTCCAAGACTGCCTGGTTGACATTTTTACTGTGCAGCGCCGTGATCGCCGTCATGCACTACGGGCCTGGCTGGCGACAGCAACTGGGCAACCCGCACGACCCAGCCCCGGCGCTGGCCTGGCTGACCCTGGCACTGCTGACCGCAACTGCAGCCTTGCTGCTCGTGATCTTTGGCGATCTGGGGGATCGCCTGGAGCGCTATTTGCTCAGCAGCGAAGGGGGTCGGCTTGCGTCCATGACCGGCCGCGACCGGATTTGGGCGATCGCTTGGCAAGAGTGGCAAAGCCATCCCATCTGGGGCTGGGGCCTGCAAATTTGGGGCGACAACTACCGGCGCGCCATCGGCATGGCCAACGCCACGCATGCGCACAACCAGTTCATGGACTCGCTCTCGCGCTCGGGTCTGGTCGGCGTCGGCGCTTTGATCCTCTACCTGCTCACGCTCGCAGCGCTGGCCATCCGCAGTGCAAGGCGCTCTGACGGGCTCACTTTGGCTTTGCTGCTGTCCTTGCTGATGCGTGCCGGCAGCGAAGTGCCGCTGCTGCTCACAGGCTACGGGCCCGATCTGATCATCCACGTGCTGCTGCTCATGGCAGTGGCGGCCCACCGAAACGCGCCCATCGGCCGCGGCCAGCCAGTGGCCATGCCGCAACAAAGGCCCTTGGAAAGGCCGGCATGAAGTTTTCAATCGTCATCCCCTTGCACAACAAAGCGCCCTACATTGCCTGCACATTGGATTCGGTGCTGACCCAGGAGTTCAAGGACTTTGAAGTCCTGGTCGTCGATGACGGCTCCAGCGATGGCGGCGCACAGATCGTCGTCCAATGCAACGATGCACGCGTGCGTCTGCTGCGGCAAGCCAACGCGGGCGTTGCGGCGGCGCGCAACCGGGGCATTGCCCAAGCCCAAGGCCAATGGGTCTGCTTTCTCGACGCCGACGACTGGCTGCATCCGGCCTACTTGAGCACCTTGGTCCATGCACAAGCGCAGTTCCCGCAAGCCGACGTGGTGGCTGCCGACTTTATTCGGGTCCCGCACACCGCGGGCCCCTGGCCAAAGCCTTGGGCAGTGACACCGCAGCCCGCTGCGGTTGAGCTGATCACCCGGCTGGCACGCCGCTGGATGCAAGGCCCCACCTTGAGCAGCAGCTCGGTGGCCGTGCGCCGCAGCCGCCTGATGGCCATGCAGCCGTGTTTTGCACCGGGTGAGTCGCTCGGCGAGGATCTCGATCTGTGGTTTCGACTGGCCGAGTTCAGCCCGGTGGCACTGGCACACAAACCGCTGGTGGCATACCGCGTGCAGGTGCAGGACAGCCTGAGCAGCAGGCATGGCAGCGCCACGCATTTCCCTTTTCTTGAACGTCTGCGCCAACGCAGCGCCCAGCTCAGTGCGCAGGGTCGCCGGGACACGCTTTGGCTGGTCGCTCAGCACGAAATCAGCCTGGCACGCGAGGCCCTTCAAGCCGGCCAGCGCGGCCGAGCCTGGCGCTGGCTGCTGCGCGCTCACAGGGCCATGACAGGCCGGCGCTGGTGGTTCACGCTGATCATGGCCGCCTTCATCCCCAAGCGCTGGATCGATCTGGCCATGCACTGGCGCGAACACGCTGGCAAGCCCAACAAGCCCGCAGCCCTCTGAATTGCCATGCACCGCTCGCCGCCGCCAGCGCCCATGCCCGGGCCCGTGTCCATCGTGATCAAGGCCCTCAATGAAGAGGCTCACATTGAGGACTGCCTAAGCAGCGCGCTTGAGGCCCTCGGGGGGATCGGTGGTGAGGTGGTGCTGGCCGATTCTTGCTCGAACGACGCCACCACAATCGTGGCCATGCGCTACCCCGTGCGCATCGTGCAACTGGCCCGGGCCAGCGAGCGATGCTGCGGTGTCGGCGCGCAGCTGGGTTATGAACACGCGCAGGGCCAGTTCATCTGCGTGTTGGACGGCGACATGCAGATCAACCCCGACTTTTTACCGGCGGCGCTGTCCTTGCTGGCCCGCCAGCCC
>JAJTGH010000047.1 GCA_021299555.1 Comamonadaceae bacterium | reverse complement strand
GCCCGCGCGCGTGCCACCTCGCGAAAGGTCTGCATGCGCTCTTGCCACTGCACCCGAGCCGCTTGCAGGTTGCGCTCTTTCACGTGACCAAATCCCTTGATCTGCTCGGCAATGCGCGCCACCTCGATGGCAGCACCCAGGCTTGCCGGGCTCAGTGCGACGATCAACTCTTCCAAGCTGTCGCAGTACTGGCCGATCAGCGCCCGCTCGCCGCGCCGCTCCTGCGTGTAGCCAAACACATCGAAGGCCGAACCGCGCAGCCCTTTGAAGCGGGCGAGCAAGCCAAAGGCGCTGCGCATCCAGGGGCCGTAGCGCCGCTTGATCAGATGGCCCTGCCCGTCTTTGCCGGCCAGCAGCGGCGGCGCCAGATGGTGGTGGACCTTGTAATCGCCCTCAAACAGGTTCTGGATCTTTTGCACGAATGCCTGGTCAGTGTGCAGGCGAGCGACTTCGTACTCGTCTTTGTAGGCCATGAGTTTGAACAGGTTGCGCGCCACCGCCTCGGCCAGGTCGCTGCGCCCTGAAACCGGCCGCTCGGCCTGGCGCACCCGCTCGACCATGGCGCGGTAACGGTCGGCGTATGCGCCATCTTGGTAGGCGGTGAGAAACGCCGCCCGACGCTCCACCAGTTCGTCCAGGCTTTGGCGTCGCGCGGGCAGGCTGACCACCTGCACCGGGCTCAACAGGCGCTGTACGCTGGCCGGATCGTGCGCGGCGCGTCGGCCCCATGTGAAGGCCGCCTTGTTTTGATCGACGGCCACCTCGTTGAGTTCCATGGCCCGCATCAGCGAGGCCCACTGCAGCGGGATCCAGCCTTTTTGCCAGGCAAAGCCCAAGAGCATGGGGTTGGCGTAGAGGCTGTCACCCATGAGTTTGACGGCCGCGCTGTCCACGTCAAAGGCGGCCACGCCGGCCTGCCCCACGGTCTGCTCGATTTGCGCTTGGCAGGCGCTGCCCGGGCTGGCCCAGTTGCCGTCCTTGACAAAGGCGGCCGTCGGGGCCGTGTGGCCATTGAGCGCCACACACGTGCGGCCCTCGCGCATGCGCAGCAGCGTTTCCTTGTGGGCGCCCACGATGGGATCGCAGGCTAGCACCAGATCGGCGGCGGCGGTGCTCACCCGGGTGGTGCGTATGTCCTGCGGCCGATCGGCGATGAGCACATGGCTCCAGGTGCTGCCGCCTTTTTGGGCCAAGCCAGCGGCGTCTTGGGTGACGATGCCCTTGCCCTCCAGATGCGCGGCCATGCCCAGGAGCTGACCGATGGTGATCACGCCCGTGCCACCCACGCCAGCGACCACCAGGCCCCACAGCGGGTCCAGACGGCCGGCCAGAGTAGGCACTTTCGGCTCGGGCAAAGCGCCCAGTTGCGCATCGTCGTAGGGGCTGAGCAGGCCCTGGCGCGCTTTTTTGCGCAGCTGCCCGCCCTCGACCGTGACAAAGCTTGGGCAAAACCCCTTGAGGCAGCTCATGTCCTTGTTGCAGCTGCTCTGGTTGATCTGCCGCTTGCGACCAAACTCGGTCTCCAGCGGCTCGACCGACAGGCAGTTCGACTGCGCGCTGCAATCGCCGCAACCCTCGCACACCAATTCGTTGATCAGCACCCGCCGGGCCGGATCGACCAAGGTGCCACGCTTGCGGCGGCGGCGCTTTTCGGTGGCGCAGGTCTGGTCGTAGATGATCACGGTGCAGCCCTTCACCTCGCGCAACTGGCGCGAGATGCCGTCGAGCCCATCGCGGTGGTGCACGGTCACACCGGGCGGCAGGCTCACGCCCTGGTATTTGTCGGGCTCGTCGGTGACCACCACCACCTGCCGCGCCCCTTCAGCGGTGACCGAATGCGCAATCTGCGGCACGCTGTGGCCCTCGGGCCGCTCACCCACGGGCTGACCACCGGTCATGGCCACCGCGTCGTTGTACAAAATCTTGTAGGTGATGTTCACGCCGGCCGCGATGCTCTGACGGATGGCCAGCAAGCCGCTGTGAAAGTAGGTGCCGTCGCCGATGTTGGCGAACACATGGGACGGGTAAAGCCCGCGGGGGCGCGGTCCATCCACAGCGCCATGAAATGGCAGCCGATGCCGGCCATGGCGCGCGAGCCATCGGGCACCTTGGTGGAGGTGTTGTGCGGGCAGCCTGAGCAAAACCAGGGCGGCCGATCGGCCGTGGCCGGGCTGCTCTTCATGGCCGATTCACGGGCCGCCAAAATGGCCAATTGCGCGTCCATGCGCGCAGCCGTGCCCTCATCGACGCCCAGGCGCTTGAGCCGCGCGGCAATCGCTTTGGCGATGATGGCTGGGCTCAGGTCGGCGCTGGCACGCAGCAGCGTGTGCGCGCTCGGGTTGGGCACGCTCCATTCGCCGCCGCTGTAGTCGCCCGGCACGTCGTCAAACTTGCCCAGCACATGCGGGCGCACGTCGGATCGCCAGTTGTAGAGCTCTTCCTTGAGCTGGTATTCAATGACCTGCCGTTTTTCTTCAACCACCAAAATCTCTTGCAAGCCGGTGGCAAATTCACGCGTGGACTGCGCCTCCAGCGGCCAGACCACGCCCACCTTGTGCAGCCGCAGACCGATGCGGCGGCAGGCTGCGTCGTCCAGGCCCAGGTCACTGAGCGCCTGGCGGGTGTCGTTGTAGGCCTTGCCACTGGCAATGATGCCCAGCCGATCCTGCGGCCCCGAGATCACGTTGTGATTGAGCCGGTTGGCGCGTATGTAGGCCAGCGCCGCGTACCACTTGTGGTCAAACAAGCGCGCCTCCTGCTCCAGCGGGGCGTCGGGCCAGCGGATGTGCACGCCGCCAGGGGGCATGTCGAAGTCGGGGCGCACGATCTGCACCCGATCCGGGTCCACCTGCACGCTGGCCGACGACTCAACAATCTCCTGGATGGTCTTCATGCCCGCCCACACGCCGGCAAAGCGGCTCATGGCCAGCGCGTGCAGACCAAAATCGAGGATCTCCTGCACACTGGCCGGGAAAAACACCGGCAAGCCACAGGCCTTGAAGATGTGATCGCTCTGGTGGGCCGCCGTTGAGCTCTTGGCCACGTGGTCGTCACCGGCCACCGCCAAGACACCACCCCAGGGCGTGGTGCCAGCCATGTTGGCATGCTTGAACACATCGGAGCAGCGGTCCACACCCGGACCCTTGCCGTACCAGATGCCAAACACCCCATCGAATTTATTCGATCCCTGCGGCGCAAAGCCCAGCTGCTGCGTGCCCCAAATGGCGGTGGCGGCCAGCTCTTCATTGACGCCGGGCTGGAAATGGATGTGGTGCTCGCGCAGATGCGCCTTGGCCTTCCACAGGGCCTGGTCATAGCCCCCCAAGGGCGATCCGCGGTAGCCGCTGATAAAACCGCCGGTGTTTTTGCCCTGGGCCAGATCGCGCTGGCGCTGCAGCATGGGCAGGCGCACCAGCGCCTGCACCCCGCTCATGAACGCCATCCCTCGCTCGAGGGTGTATTTGTCGTCCAGGGTGACAGAGTCGAGCGCACGCAAGATGTGCTCGGGCAAAGGGGCATTCATGGATGGGTCTCCTGATAAGGTTGAGCCCGTCTTGTGGACAGGCCCGATAAAAGGCCGAGCCTGGGTAAGGCGCGGTTTGGAGATGCAAGTTTATGCGAGCGCCAAACTGTGCGGCGGCCTTGAAAAAGCGCCGCGCGCAGGGTAATCCCGGGCATGCCGTTAAAATGCGGGGCAACAAGCCGACGGAGCACCGCCATGAGCCACCACGACCACGCACCCCACAGTCCCGCCCAAGGCGAGGAGCAAGATCCCATGAAGGCCATCATGCCTTTGATCCCCATCGTGCTGCCCGTGGTCGGAGGGGTTCTGATCTTTTTGTTGGCCTTCATCGCTGTGGCCATGGCCTAAATCCTGCCGCCGGCGCCCTGCAAGGGGCTCCGGTGCCGCACTGGCTAGACACCCATCCGCCTGTGGCGGATTTTTTGTCTCCGCATCACCCCCATGAGTGCCCCCTTGATCCGCGTGCAGGGTCTGCGCTGGCAGTTTCCGCAGGCCAGTGAGCCCCTGTTTGATGGACTGAGCTTTGACCTGCCGGCCGGCGTGAGCTGCATCTGCGGCGACGAGGGGCGCGGCAAGAGCACGCTGCTGCGCCTGCTGGCCGGGCAGCTGGTCCCGCTGGTCGGATCCATCCGATCTGGCTCAGACGCTGCCCCACTGTCGCCCGCCGACCTGCAACGCAGCGTCGCCTGGCACGATGCGCATGACGCCTCGCTCGACCAGCAGGTCGTGCAAAGCGTCCTCGAGCAACGCGTGCCACCCGAGGCCCGGCACCGCCTGACCGGGTTGATCGAGGGCTTGTCCTTGAGCGAGCACCTGGGCAAGCCGCTGTATCAACTCTCCACCGGCAGCCGGCGCAAGGTTTTCATTGCAGCCACACTGGCGCGCCCGGCCACCCTGGCACTGCTCGACCAGCCCGGCAGCGCCCTGGACACCCCGTCGATCCGGTTTTTGCAGCAGACCTTAGCCCAACTGGCACGCAGCACCGATCGCGCTGTGCTGATCGCCGACTACCAAGCGCCAGAGGGGGTGCCGCTGGCCCGCTTGATCGATCTGGACGCGGCCCGCTGACCGGCGCATTGCCCCACCCTCCGGGGGCGACAAATCCGGCCGGTTCATGCTAATCTGTGATCGTTTGTCACCACTTTGTGAACTCATCATGCGCACCATCCTGACCCTGGTATTCGCATCCGTGTTGTCCGTCAGCGCCTATGCGGCCGAGCCCAGTTGCACCGCCGTTGCCGCCGAGAAAAAACTCGCCGGTGCCGCGAAGACCTCGTTCATGAAAAAGTGCGAGGCCGACGCCCAGGCCAAATGCGATGCTGCCGCCGCCGAGAAAAAGCTGGCCGGCGCCGCCAAGAGCAGCAACGTCAAGAAGTGCATGAGCGAGGCGGTGGGCAGTTAAGCGCAATCCACGCTGGCGGCACAATGGGGCCATGAACAGCGAATCGACCGTTTCCTCCCCACGCCGCATTGAGCGCCTCATCAGCGGCCTGCCGACATCCGACGGCGCCGGCGTCAAACTCACCCGGGTTCTCACGCAAGACCTGCAGCAGCGGCTTGACCCGTTTTTGATGCTTGATGCCTTTGGCAGCGATCAGGCCGACGACTACATTGCCGGCTTTCCCGACCATCCGCACCGCGGCTTTGAAACGGTCACCTACATGATCGCCGGGCGCATGCGCCACCGCGACAGCGCCGGCAACGAGGGGCTGCTTGAAAATGGCGGCGTTCAGTGGATGACCGCCGGACGCGGCGTGATCCACTCGGAGTTGCCCGAGCAGGAAGAGGGCCTGATGGAGGGCTTTCAGCTCTGGCTCAATTTGCCCGCCGCCGGCAAGATGCAGCCGCCCTGGTACCGAGATTTCAAGGCGGCCGACCTGCCGCAGTTGCAACTGCCGGGCGTCAACCTGACGGTCATTGCAGGCCAAAGCCAGGGCCTGGCCGGCGCCGTGCAGCGCGAGCGCACCGAGCCGCTGTATCTGGACTTGCACATGAGCGCAGGCAGCCGGTTTTCACAGCCGCTGCCGGCATCGCACAACGCGTTCATCTATGTCTACCGGGGCCAGGTGAGCCTGGCCGGGCAATCCGTGCCGGTACAGAAAATGGCCATCCTGGCCAACGATCCGGCCAGCGACGGCGTGCAGATCGAGGCCAGCCAAGACAGCCGCCTGCTGCTGATCGCCGGACGGCCGCTGCGCGAGCCCATCGTGCAATACGGACCCTTTGTGATGAACACCAAGCAAGAGATCTACCAGGCGGTGACCGACTTTCAGTCTGGCAAGCTGGTCGCTTGAGATCACTCTGTCCGGCTCCACCGGCTCTTGCTTGAACACGTCCGGCCCGGTGCCTGCCATGCGCCCGGTTTGCAGCGCCCGAACCAGCGCGGCCTCGTCGACCAAGGCACTGCGGGCCGCTCGACGCATGGCCAGAGCTCGGCGTGTGTGGGTTTGCATCCTCCGGTGGGTCTCTTTGGGGTCGCGGTACGTTGCAGAGAACCAGGCTCCGAAAAAATGGCGTTGATCAGGGGCGGCGCACGACCACGTCCGGGTTGGCCAAGCGCAAGGCGCCTCCGGTGGCAAACAGGCGCACCTGTTCGAACGCTTCACCAAAGTAAAGCTCAAACGTCTCGCGGTCGGCCCAGCCCAGGTGGGGCATGCAAACGACGTTGTCCATCTTCAGCAGCGGATGTTCGCCATTGACGATCGGCTCGTTCTCGTAGACGTCGACCGCCGCAAAGCCGGGCCGCCCGGCCAGCAAGGCCTGCTCGAGCGCGCCCGACCCCACCAGTTCGGCACGGGCGGTGTTGACGAACAGTGCCGAGGGCTTCATCAGGGCCAAATCGGCCGCAGTGATCGCGCGGTCCGTGCGTGGGCCATAGCGCAAATGCACGCTCAGCACATCGGCGCGGGCAAACAGGTCTTGCTTGCTGTTCGCCATTTCATAGCCTTGCGCCTGGGCCCGCTCGCGCGAGCCCTCACCGCCCCAGACCAAGACCTTCATGCCCAGACCCGTGGCCGCGCGTGCCACCCGGCTGCCAATGACACCCAGCCCATAAATGCCCAATGTGGAGCCATCGAGCCGAGAAGAAATCGTGGCCGGCCATTGGCCCTGGCGCATCCGTGTGGCCTCGAGCACCACATTGCGCCGCGAGGCCAGGATCAGGGCCATGGTCAGCTCGGCCGGTGCAATGGGCGAGGCCAACACACCATGGGTCACGGCCACGCCGTGGCGGGTACAGGCGTCATAGTCGATGTGGCGGCTGTGACGCCCCACCAGGGCCACCTGCTTGAGCTGCGGCAACTGGGTCAGCAACTGGGCATCGACATAGGCCCGCTCGCGCACCACCACCAAAGCGTCGGCCTGGCGCAGCCGCTCCACATAGGCCGCGCGATCGGGCGCAGGCGTCTGATGGATGGTGACCTCATGCCCATCGAGCAGCGTAAAGCAGTCCAGCTTGGCAATGCAGTTTTGATAGTCATCGGCAATCACAATGTTCATGGTCGTTCCTTGTTGGCCGCTACAGTTCACGGCGGTCGCCCGGCCTGCGGGCTTGGTCCGAGCGTGTAGCGCACATTGAACTTGCCCGAGTAATAGGTTCGGCCATGCAGCAGGGCTCGGCCTTTGGTGTCAAAGAGGGTGTGCTCGCGCACCAACAGCGCAGAGCCCTTGGGCACGCCCAACAGGCGGGACTGCTCTGCCGTGGCCACACTCGCACTGACCGCGTTTTCCATGCGCCCAATGTGTAGGCCCAGCCCCTCGCGCAAGACCTGCTGCACACTGCGCACCCGCAGCCACGACCCGTCGATGCCCCGTGCGATCGATTCGGGCATATGGAGCACCTCAAGCGCCACCTTGCGCCCGCCCACGCAATGCAGCCGTTGCAGCCGCCATACAAGAGCGTCGTCCAGGCCCAGGGCGCGCAGCAGGGCAGGCTCGGCCGGCTCCGACGCAAAGAGCAGCAATTCATAGTGCAAGGACTCGCCCGCCGCGAGCCTGTGGTCTTCGAAGGACTCCAGCAAATTGGTGTTCAGCAGATCGTTGCTTCGGGCACTGCCCACAAAAGTGCCGCTGCCGGCGCGCCGGAGGATGGTGCCATCGAAGACCAGCTCTTGCAAAGCCCGCGCCACGGTGGCTCGGGTGGTGCCAAAACGGTCGGCCAGTTCCTGCTCCGAAGGCAAGCGCTCTCCCGCCCGAAAGCGGCCCTGCTCGATCGCCAGCCGCAGAAACTGCTGGATCTGAAGGTAAATCGGCGTGGCGTGACTCATCGCAAGGCGGCGGTCGGAGGTTGACGCGGGTGGTTCGCCTCAGGGGGCGTATTTCTTCTCCAGCGCGTCATAAAACGGCTTGTTGACCATGCGCTGGCGCTCTGCGAAAGGCACGACCACGGTCGCATCTTCATCCAGGCGGCCATGCTTTTTCAAATGGCTCAGTGAGCGCTGCATGCCCAAGGCTGCGCCCTGCAAAGCGGCGTTGGCATAGAGCACGATGCCAAAGCCCAATTGCGCGAGCTCGGCCTGATCGAGCGCCGGGGTCTTGCCGCCAATGACAATATTCATCAGCTGCGGCCGATCGAGCACCTTGGGCAGCCTGCGCACCTCGTCGGCGCTTTCCGTGGCCTCCACAAAAAGCACATCGGCACCGGCCTCGGCAAATCGGTTGGCCCGCTCAATGGCCGCTTCAAACCCCTGGGTGGCCCGGGCGTCGGTGCGGGCAATGATTTGAAAGTCGGGGTCCACGCGGGCATCGACCGCCGCCTTGATCTTGGAGAGCATGTCTTCGGTGGAGACCACATCCTTGCCGGAAAAGTGACCGCAGCGCTTGGGAAATGTCTGGTCCTCGATCTGCACCGCATCGGCACCGGCTCGCTCGAGCGCGCGCATGGTGTGGCGCACATTCAGTGCGTTGCCAAAGCCTGTGTCAATGTCAACGATCAGCGGAATCTCCACCGCATCGCGTATGGCGGCGGTGTGCTCCACCACATCGCGCAGGCTGATGAAGGCCAGGTCCGGCAGGCCGTAATACATGTTGGTCAGCCCGGCGCCGCTGAGATAGACGGCCTCAAAGCCCAGGTCGGCCACGGTGCGTGCGCTCATGGCATTGAATGCGCCAGGCACGAGCAGGCCGTTGCGCTGGTTGACGCGTTGACGCAAAAACTTCTTGGAGTTCATGGTGCTGTTTGTGTGAAGTCAGTCAAGGGAAAAGAGATCAGACGAGCGGCCAGCAACGGGCGGGCAAAGACGCCTGGCCGCCCATCAGGCAACGGGTGCTGCGGCCGACCACGGGCTTGGCCACCTGCCATTGCTGACCGTCAAAGCTGGCCTGCGCACCCACGGCCCATGGATCCATGGGCCCGACACCGGCCCGGTGCCCACGCGATTTCAGCATAGTTGACTAGCCAGCTTTTGGCCCCAGGGTTTACCCAAGGACCGGCCCATCTGGACACATAACTTCATGCTTTTTTTGCATGAAGTTGGAGATGGGGTGACAGCATGGATTCAGGTCAGTCCCTAGAATGCAAGCCTCTCGCCCCGAATGTCACCCCCGAGGAATTCAAGCGCCATGTCGAGAGGCGTCCGACTCTGCCCGGACGTCTGTCGACATTACGCTTTTTAACTTCGGAGCCCCCCCATGAACCATCCCGCCATGAAAGGCTTGGAACTGAACACGCCGGCCTTCGTCAAACACGCCAAGCTGATCGCTTGGGTGGCTGAAATGGCCGCCATCTGCAAGCCCGATCGCATCCACTGGTGCGACGGCAGTCAGGAAGAGTACGAGCGCCTGTGCCAGCAGCTGGTCGATGCCGGCACCTTCAGAAAGCTCAATCCGGCCAAGCGACCGGGCAGCTACCTGGCCTGGTCCGACCCGAGCGATGTGGCCCGCGTCGAGGACCGCACCTTCATCTGCTCGCGCAAACAGGAAGATGCCGGTCCGACCAACAACTGGATGGACCCGACCGAAATGCGAGCCACCCTGCAGCCTCTGTTCGACGGCTGCATGCGTGGCCGCACGATGTATGTGGTGCCGTTTTCCATGGGCCCGCTGGGCTCGCCCATTGCCCACATCGGCATCGAGCTGTCCGACAGCCCCTACGTGGCGGTCAACATGAAGATCATGACCCGCATGGGCAAGGCTGTGTACGAGGTGCTGGGCGACGGAGCGTACGTGCCGTGCGTGCACACCGTGGGCGCGCCCCTGCAGCCCGGCCAGAAGGACGTGAGCTGGCCCTGCAACAAGACCAAGTACATCGTGCACTATCCCGAGACACGCGAGATCTGGTCCTACGGCTCGGGCTACGGCGGCAACGCCTTGCTGGGCAAGAAATGCTTTGCACTGCGCATTGCCTCCAACATGGGGCGCGACCAGGGTTGGCTGGCTGAGCACATGCTGATTTTGGGCGTGACCAACCCGCAAGGCAAAAAGTACCACGTGGCCGGCGCCTTCCCTTCGGCCTGCGGTAAAACCTACTTTTCGATGCTCGTTCCGCCCAAGGGTTTTGAGGGCTGGAAGGTCACCACGATAGGCGATGACATCGCCTGGATCAAGCCCTCGGCCGACGGGCGGCTGCGCGCCATCAACCCCGAGGCGGGCTACTTCGGTGTGGCCCCAGGAACCAACTACCACACCAACCCGAACTGCATGGCCAGCCTCGACAAGAACGTGATCTTCACGAACGTCGCCCTGACCGACGACGGCGACGTCTGGTGGGAAGGCATGGAAAAAGACAGCGGCAAACTCCCCGACCACCTGATCGACTGGCAAGGCAAAGACTGGACGCCACAAATTGCCAAGGAAACCGGTGCCAAGGCCGCCCACCCCAACGCCCGCTTCACCGTGGCCGCCATCAACAACCCGGCCCTCGATGCCGCCTGGGACGATCCGGCCGGCGTACCGATCGACGCTTTCATCTTCGGGGGGCGCCGCTCGACCACGGTGCCCCTGGTCAGCGAAGCGCGCAACTGGGTCGAAGGCATCTACATGGCCGCCACCATGGGCTCGGAGACCACCGCTGCAGCCGCTGGACAGCAAGGCGTGGTTCGGCGCGACCCCTTTGCCATGCTGCCCTTTGCCGGCTACAACATGAGCGACTACTTCCAGCACTGGCTCAACATGGGCAAGACGCTGCAGGCGGCCGGCGCCACACTGCCGCGCATCTACACCACCAACTGGTTCCGCAAGGGCGAAGATGGCAAGTTCGTCTGGCCTGGCTACGGTGAAAACATGCGCGTGCTCAAGTGGATGATCGACCGCGTGGAAGGCAAAGGTCAGGGCAGCGACGGCGTGATGGGCATCACCCCGCGCTACGAGGACCTCAACTGGACTGGCCTGAATTTCTCGGCCCAAGAATTCACGCAGGTCACCAGCATCGACAAGGCCGCCTGGAGCAAAGAACTTGAACTGCACACCGAGCTGTTCAAGCAACTCAAGCACCATCTGCCCAAAGAGCTCGAAGACACCAAGGGTGCGATCGAAAAACGCCTCGCGGCCTGAAGACTTAGAGAAGAAGCGGGCGCCCGCAAAAAAGGCCACCTCAGGGATGGCCTTTTTTACTGCCCGGGCGGGCCCAAGAGGGCTCAGCGCACCGGCTTGGACGCGTCCAGATCGCGCTGCGAAGCAGCCAGCAGATCGCCCATCACCCGGCTGTCGGTGCAGGCCACGGCCCACATGCGCTCATCGGCACGGGCACTGCGGTACCGCTGCACACGGCCCTGAAGCGCCTGCCTGAGCGCCGCCGCCAGTTGGCGAGAGGGCACGGCAAGGGCCGCCAAAGCCGCGAAGGCGGCCAGCCAGGCGCCGGTCCAGATCACCAGCAAATGGCCTTCGGCCAGGCTGTCCATCACCTGATACGCCACCACCAGCACCGCCGCCGCCATGCCGGCGAGCAAGGCCGAAGCCAGGCCCATGCCATCGGCCAGACTGCGACCCACACCACGGGCCGTTTCAAAGGCAGTCTCCAGACGGGCCAGGCCAGGATGCACAGTGGGATAAGCAGAAACAACAAAACGGGTCATGGTCAATCTCCTGAAAAGTAGGCCGGTTTAACAACCGGAATGGGAGGAATACTAGGGTAATTACTAGTCATGGTCTACTTTATATTTGTGATCTCAGTTATTCATTTGCTTGATAATTAGAGGCTCCGACCTTCCCTGCCATGACCCCGAACTTCCGCACCCTGGACCTGAACCTGCTGCGCGTCTTTGACGAAATCATGGCCGAGCGCAGCCTGACCCGAGCGGCACGCAACCTGAATCTGACCCAGCCAGCGGTCAGCAACGCGCTGCGCCGCCTGCGCGAGGCACTGGGTGATGATCTGGTGCAGCGCAGCGGTCAGGGCATGGCCCCCACGCCCCGTGCCCGCGCGATCTGGCCGGCCGTGCGCGAGGCACTGGAACAGCTCGAGCTGTCCTTGGTGCCCAACGAGTTCATGCCGGCCCAGGCCAAGACCACCTTCATCCTGGCCATGGCAGACGCCACCGCCGCAGAACTGATGCCCGGTCTGGTGGAGATCCTGGAAAACGAGGCGCCCGGCATCACCTTGCGCGTGGTGCCGCTGACCACGCGCGACCCCCGCGACCTGCTCGATCAGGAAAGCTGCGACCTGGCGGTGGGCTTTTTCCCCTCGGTGCTGGCCGACCTGACAGCCCACAGCCAGGGCGATGGGCCGCTGCCATTTGCCCATCAGCGCCTGTACGACGGCCAGTACGTGTGCGTGATGCGCAAAGACCATCCCCTGGCCGGTCGGAACATGAGCCTGGACGACTACTGCAATGCACGGCACATGCTGGTGAGCTTTTCCGGCCGGCCCTACGGCTTCATCGACGAAGCGCTGGCCGCCCTGGGAAGGCAGCGGCAGATCGTGCTGACCGTCAACCAGTTCTTCACCGCCGGCCGGGTGGTGGCGCACTCGAATCTGCTGACCGTTTTGCCGCGCCACTTCATCAGCGTGACCGGCATTGCCAACGAACTGGCTCTCGAGCCCCTGCCCTTCGAGGTGCCTCTGGTGCATGTCGACGCGCTGTGGCATCGGCGCTCGCAACTGCGTGCCAGCCACCAATGGCTGCGCCAGGCGGTGCAGCGCTCGGCCCAGCGCACCAAAGACACCGAGCTGCCGGCCCCGATCTGACCTTCGCGACCGCGCCCCTCAAGGCGTGAGGAGTTCGGGCGGGAAATTGGCCACGAAATCGGTGATCGAGCCACCGCCGCGGTCGGGCCGCATGTGGCCGATCATGGCTGCAAAGGCCGCTTGCGGATCGGCCAGCTCAAAGGCCTTGAGCAACTCTGCGTGCTGGTCGAACGAGGCCCTGAGCCGGCCGAGCGCACCAAAGGCGTGGCGGCGGTAAAAGCCGGTGCGCGAACGCAGACGCAGCACCTCCTGGCGCAGATAGGGGTTGCGCGTGGCGCTGTAAATGATTTCGTGAAAGCGCAGGTTGTGTTCCTGCCAGCCCGCCATGTCCTCGGCGCTGACCACCGCTTCGCTGGCCCGGTGGCATTGCACCAGAGCCTGCAGCTCAGAGGGCGAGATGCGCTGGCAGGCCAGCCGGGCGGACAAGCCCTCCAGCTCAGCCAGCAACTCCCACAGCGCCAGCAGTTGGCGCAGGTCCATCTTGGCCACCACCATGCCCCCGCGCGGCAGGCTGCTGACCAGCCCCTCGGTCTGCAACTGGATCAGGGCTTCGCGCACCGGGGTGCGCGAGACGCCGTGGCGGCTGGCCCAGTCGGCCTCATCGATCGGCTCGCCCGGCGGCAGGCTGCCATCGCGGATGGCGGCCTCCAGCGCGCCGCGCACCTGATCGCTGGCTTTGACATAAATGGGCTTGGTTTTTTCCATGGATATCCCCAACATTGTTCATTATGCAGAAAACCGCTACAGTAATATTTATAAAGCGTTCCAGTATTCAAATCCATGGCCCCACAACACCCCGCTGACGCCAGCCCAGAGCCCGACGCTCTCGCGGGCTTTGTTGAGCAGGGTCTGGCCCTCTTGCAGGCTGGGTCTGCAGGGCCGGCCGACACGGCCGAGCTGCAGCGCCTGCTCAAACACCTGCGCCGGCTGGAGCCGGCAGCGCTGCAAGCCATGGCCGAGGCGGGCGGCGCGCCGGCCGCGCCTGAAGACTTTTCGGCCTGCTTGAAAAGCCTGGCGTGAAACAGCTGCCCGCCACTTTGACCGAGCTGCAGCAAGCCATTGCGAGCGGTCAGGTGTCGGCGCAGCAAGCCTGGCAGATGCAGCTCGCGCGCCGCGATGCGCTCGATGCACGCTGGCACTGCATGAGCCGCCCCTTCGGTATCGCGCAGGCGCAGGCCAGCGCCAGTGGTCCGCTGGCGGGCATCGCTCTGGCGCACAAGGACAACTTTGACACCTGGGGCCGCCGCCCCGGCTGCGGTGTCGACACCGGCCATGCAGACGCGGACGCGGCACCGGCCTGGGCCATCGAGCAACTGGGCCGCGCCGGCGCCGGCCACCTGGGCGCGCTGGTCATGGCCCCATACGCTTGCGGGGCGACTTCAGCCAATCCACGGTTTGAGCGCTGCATCAATCCCCTGCACCCTGAGGCGGTGGTCGGCGGCTCGTCGAGCGGCAGCGCGGTGGCCGTTGCCGGAGGGCTCGCCTATGGCTCGCTGGGCACCGACACCGCCGGCTCAGTGCGCATCCCGGCGGCCACCTGCGGCCTGGTCGGACTCAAAACCACGCACGGGCTGATCCCCACCGGCGGCCTGTTCCCACTGGCCCCCTCGCTCGATGGCATCGGCATCCTGGCGCGCACCGCCGCCGACGCCCGGCAGCTGCTGCGGCCGCTGGCCCCCGCACTCAGCGAGCCCGCACGCCCCCAGCGGCCACGCGTACTCGCCTGGCTGCCTAGCGACTGGCTGCATCCGCAAGTGGCAAAGCCGCTGAACGCGCTGGCGCAGCGGCTGCAGGCCGAGCCAGTGTCGCTGCAAGAAGAGCACACCCGACTGAGCCACCTGGCCGACATCGTGTTGCCGCCCGCCTGTTATGACGCGGCGCTGGCCACACGCAGCGCGCAACTGCGCCGGTTTTGCCTGACAACGCTGGCCACCGACGGCGTCCTGATGCTGCCGGCGCTGCCCCAGCCGGTGCCCGACTGGCAGAGCGTGCATGTGGGGCACAGCCGCTTTGTGCCGCGCGAGCTGCTGGCGCTGCACCGCTGCATGGGCTTCATCAATTACCTGGGCCTGCCGTCCGTGGTGCTGCCCATCGGCTCGGACGAGCGGGGCCTGCCCGTGAGCGTGCAATTGGTCGCCCGGCCTTTCCAAGAACACATGCTGCTGGCTCTGGCCGAGCAGATGCAACTCGAAGCCGGCCATGCCGGCTGCGCCTTTGCGCCCGGACAGCTGCTGCCGGCCACGGAGAACTGAATGCCCAAAATCCAAGCCTCACAAGCCCTGTCGCGCTTTCGTGTGCTCGACCTCTCGCGCGTGCGCGCCGGCCCCAACTGCGTGCGCATGCTCAGCGACTTCGGCGCCGATGTGATCCGCATCGAGCCACCGCCGGGCGTGGATCCGAACGAGGCGATGTTTGCCGCCAACCGAAAGGGCGGCGACTTTCAGAACATCAACCGCAACAAGCGCTCGATGACCCTCAACCTCAAAAAGCCCGGTGCCTATGAAGTGCTGATGCGCCTGGTCAGGGACGCTGACGTGCTGATCGAGAACTGGCGCCCGGACGTCAAGGCCAAGCTGGGCCTGGACTACGACACCTTGTCCAAGGTCAATCCGCGCCTGGTGCTGGCCAGCATCTCTGGCTTCGGCCAGGATGGTCCTTATGCCAAGCGCCCGGGCTTTGACCAGATCATCCAGGGCATGGGCGGGCTGATGTCGGTCACCGGCCATCCCGGCGGCGGACCGGTGCGCGCCGGCCTGGCCGTGGCCGACATGAGCGCGGGCCTGTATTGCGCACTGGGCATCCTGACCGCGCTGCTCGAGCGCGAGGTTTCGGGCAAGGGCCAATGGGTGCATGCCTCGCTGCTGCATTCGCAGATCGCGATGATGGACTTCCAGGTGGCACGCTGCATCAACGATGGCGACCTGCCGGTGCAGGTGGGCAACGACCACCCGACCAGCAGCCCCATGGGCCTGTTTGAAGCGAGCGATGGCTGCTTCAATCTGGGCGCCTCGGGCGAGGGCAGCTGGCAGCGCATGTGTCACCTGCTGGACAAAGCCCAGTGGCTGACCGACCCTGAGTTTCTTGACGAGCCGCTCAGGGTGACAAACCGCGCCCGCCTCAATGCCGAGCTCCAGGAGATCTTCCGCCATCAGTGCGTCGCGCACTGGATCGACAGCCTCAACGCCGCGGGCGTGCCGGCCGGGCCGGTCTACACCGTGCCGCAAATGATGCAAGATCCGCAGGTGCAGCACCTGAATGTGACCGCGCCCATGACCACCAGCTTTGGCAAGGAGATGCTTTACATCACACCGCCGGTCACCCTGGAGCGCACGCCCGGCCAGGTGGTGGCGCCGGCGCCCAACTGGGGCGAACACACCGACGAAGTGCTGCGCGAAGCCGGCTATTCGGACGCCGAGATCGAACAATTTCACTCACAAGAGGTGGTCTGAGCATGGGACAGGTTCTGCACAGCATCGAAGGGCATGTGGCCACCATCGTGCTGGCCAACGAGGCCAAGTACAACGCCATGACGCTGGGCATGTGGCTCGAGCTCGGCGCTTTGCTCGAGCGCTTGCGCGACGATGAATCGGTGCGGGCGGTGGTGCTGCGCGGCCAGGGCGACAAGGCTTTTGTCTCGGGCGCAGACATTTCAGAGTTCGAGCAGCAGCGCAGCAACAAAGACGGCGTGGCCGCCTACGACCAAGCGGTCGATCGGGTGCAAACCTCGCTGGCCCACTTCCCCAGGCCGGTGATCGCAGCCATCAGCGGCATCTGTTTTGGCGGCGGCCTGGGCATGGCACTGAGCTGCGATCTGCGCTACTGCAGCGCCGGCTCGCGCTTTCGCATGCCGGCTGCCCGACTCGGCCTGGGCTACGCCTGGCGCGGCATGAAGTCACTGGTGGGCGCGCTCGGCCCCATGAATGCGGCCGAGGCCTTTTTCACCGCGCAGATCTACAGCGCTGAGCAGGCGCACAGCCTGGGGATCGTGCAGTCGGTGCACGGCGACGTCTTTGCCCATGTCGATCAAACGGCAGGTCTGATTGCCAGCAACGCACCGCTGACGATCCGGGCGGCCAAGCTGGCCATGATCGCCATGCGTGAGCCTGAACAAGCCGACCTGGCCGGCGTTGATGCGGCCGTGGCCGACTGTTTTGCAAGCCAGGACTATGTGGAAGGCCGACGCGCCTTCGCCGAAAAACGCCCGGCCCAGTTCAAGGGCCGGTAGATCCCGAGGAATCACCATGAGTCTGCAAGGAAAAACCATTTTGATCACCGGTGCCTCGGCCGGCATCGGCCGGGCCACCGCGGTGCAACTGGCCGGGCAGGGCGCGCACATCGTTGCACTGGGCCGGCGGCAAGATGCGCTCGATGCGCTGGCCGCATCGCTGCCCAAGGGTCGGGTGCGCACCCTGGCCGGCGATCTCAATGACGAGTCGTTTGTACAAAAGATCGACGCGCTGGCCCCCGGGCTCGATGCCTTCGTCAACAACGCCGGTGTGCTGCGCTATGCGCCCATCCTCGACCTCACGCCGCAAGACAACGCCTGGATGTTTCAAACCAACGTGCTGGCCGCTCTGCGTGTGACCCAAGGCATCGCAAGGGCCATGGTGCAAAAAAAGCGCGGGCACATCGTTTTCATGTCCTCGATTGCCGCCCGAGAGGTCTACCGGCTGGCCTCGGTCTACTGCGCCACCAAGCACGCCCTGTCGGCCCTGGCGCGCTCCTTTCGCATCGAGCTGCAAAGCCATGGCATCAAGGTCACCGAAGTGGCCCCAGGCATGGTCGACACCGAGATTCGCGCAGGCAGCACCCACCCCGATGTGCTGGCCTCGGTGGCCAACCGCAAATTCAAGGCCTTGACGGCCGACGAGGTGGCCCAGGCCGTGGTCTACGCGCTGGCTGCCAACCCCAATTGCTGCCCCGACCTCATTGAGCTGCGCCCACAAGGCTCGGCCTGATCGATCCAACCTGCAACTTCCGGAGTACCCAGACATGGCCACCCGAAAACCCACCACCGCTGCAGCCAAGGCCACGCCCAAAGCTGCGGCCAAAAAGAGCGCTGCGCCCACAAAGAAAGCCGACACAAAGAAGGCGGCTTCTGCCAAGAAGACCGCGACTGCAAAAAAGGCCGCTCCCGCCAGGTCGGCTCCCAAGCCCGGCAAGCCTCCCAAGATCAACTGGGGGCCGCAATCTTTCGTCGCCAGCCACCTCAAAGACGCAGCCTTCAAAACCGGGCTGCGCTCGTACGCGGCCTACCGCGACCTGAACATCGAAAAAGCCACGGGCGGCGCCGTGCAAGCCCACGTGATTCGCCTGCTGGGCAAATGCGACCCCAAGGTGGTGAGCATCCCGCACTACCACGGTGTGCAGTTTCAAATGCTTTACATGCTCAAGGGCTGGATGATCGGCGAGTACGAAGGCGCCGGCCGCGTCAAGATGACTGCCGGTTCCTGCTGGATACAGCCACCGGGCATCCGCCACCAGGTGATTGACTATTCCGAAGGCTGCGAAATGGTTGAAATCATTTTGCCGGCCCAGTTCGCCACGGTCGAGCTGTGACGCATTTCCAACCACACCCCACGCACGGGAGTCGTCTGTGAAAAAACCTCAAAACCTCAGCCTGCTGAGCCTGATCATTCCGGTCATCGTGATCGCCATCTGGCAGGTCATCGGCAGCCGGCCCGGCATGCAAGCCATGGTCCCCAGTCCCACCCTGGTTTTGTCGGCCTGGTACGACTGGATCTTCGGCAAAGCCGGTGGCATGAGCCTGAACCCCTACCTGGGCACCTGGTGGTCCAACGTGGAGTACTCCGGCGTACGCGTGATTCAAGGCTTTGCCTTGGCCATGGCGGTGGGCATCCCGCTGGGCCTGATGATCGGCTGGAACCGACTGGTGGCCACCATGGCCGACCCGATGGTGCAGGTGCTGCGCCCCATCCCCATCACCGCCTGGCTGCCCTTTTCGATTGCGGTCTTCGGTATTCGTGACCTTGGCTCGATCTCACTGATCTTTGTCGGGGGCTTTTTTGCCATCGTGGTCAACACGACCCAAGGCGCGCGCGATGTCGACAAAAACCTGATGCGCGCCGCGCGCATGATGGGCGCGAGCTCGTGGACGCTGCTGCGTCGTGTGGTGCTGCCGGCAGCGCTGCCCAATATCTTCACAGGCATCCGTATTGGCATGGGCATCGCCTGGACAGCGGTGGTGGCCGCCGAGATGGTGGCTGTCAAGTCCGGCCTGGGCTATGTGCTGTGGGACGCGTATTACGTCGGTCGCATGGACATCGTGCTGGCAGACATGGCCTCCATCGGCATCATGGGCTATCTGAGCGACCGCCTGATCGTCACCATCGAGCGTCGGGTGCTGCGCTGGCGCCTGCTGCAAAACCACTGAACCGCACCGAGGAAACCCAAGTCATGTCGCACATACGCATCGACCAGGTCTACAAAACCTACCCCGGCAACCCTCCGGTTGAAGCCCTCAAGGACATCCACCTGGACATCGCCCCGGGCGAGTTCGTGGCGCTGCTGGGCCCATCGGGCTGCGGCAAGTCCACCTTGCTCAATCTGGTGGCCAGCTTCGAGCCGCTGACTTCGGGCTCCCTGACTGTGGGCGGTCAGGCCATCAGCGCGCCCGGCCCGGACCGCGGCGTGGTGTTCCAGGAGGCGGCCCTGTTCCCATGGCTGAGCGTTTGGGAAAACGTGGTCTTTGGCCCCAAAGCGCAAGGCCAGATGCCGAGCCAATACAAGGAACGGGCCGAGCAAATGATCGAGATGGTGGGACTGACCGAATTCAAGAGCCACCTGCCCATACAGCTTTCGGGGGGCATGCGCCAACGCGTGGGCATCGCCCGCGTGCTCACGCTGGGCTCCAAGGTGCTGCTGATGGACGAGCCCTTTGGCGCGCTCGACGCGCAAACCCGGCTGTCGATGCAAGAGTTGCTGCTGTCTGTGTGGGACCGGATCAAACCCACGGTGATCTTTGTGACGCACGACATTGACGAGGCGCTCTTCCTGGCCGACACGGTGCACGTGATGTCGGCGCGTCCCGGTCGCATCGAGTCGACCATCAAGGTCGACCTGCCGCGCCCGCGCAAGATCGACGTCACCGCCACACCGGCCTTCAACGCCATGAAGTTGTCGATCCTGCACACCATCCGTGGACACTGAAAAACAGCGCCCACAAAAAAGCCGGCCCGCAGGCCGGCTTTTTCAGCGTCCGGTTGCTTCAGCGACGGCCGCGGATTTCGCGTGCCAGGCTGTCGTCAAACAGGTCGGCCGCTTGCTTGGTCACGTCGGTCTGGATCACGCCCTGCTTGAAGGAAGCCTCGGCCAGGCGGGCCACTTGCTCGCGGTCAAGAATGCCGCCGAGCTTGATCAGCTTGTGCGACTCGCGGGTGACTTCCAGCGGCAAGCCGGTGTAGGCCGAGTAGGTGTTGATGAACAAGTTGGAGTCCTTGGCCATTTTTTCTTCGGCGTTCAGGTAAGCCCACAGGAAGCGGCGAATCACCTCGCGGCGCTTGGCATAGGCCTCGCCCGAAGCGGCCAGCAGGCCCAGCTCCGAACCCACCGCCTTGGACTTGCTGTAGTCCACCAGCTTGGTGGCAAAGTAGGCGGCGCCTTCAGCGACGACGCCCGACTCAAATGGCTCCCAGCTCAAAATGGCGTCCACGTCGCCGCGCTTGAGCGCCTGCACGAACGCCGTGCCGCCGCCCTGCACATTGACCGCCTGGAAGGTGTTGTAAGGAACGTTGTTCTCGACCATGGTCATGGCCCAGGCAAACCAAACGGCCGAGCCCGGGGCCACAGCCACCTTCTTGCCCTTGAGGTCGTTCCAGTTGTCTATGGTCACGCCCTTGCGCACGACCAGGTACTTGGGCGAGGTGGCCACGCCGGTCAAGCCGATGATGTTCTTGGATCCCTGGCTCGCGGCAATGGCCAGGTCGGCCGGGCCCACAGCGCTCACGTCCACCGAGTTCGACAGCAAGGCGGTGCGGGCATCGGCGTAACGAACGAACTCGGCGCGCTTGACGTCGATGTTCATCTTCTTGAGCTCTTCCTCGACCAGGTGCAGGGCGCTCACATGGCCGACCTTCACATAACCAATGGTGATGGTCTCTCTGGTCGGCATGGGTGCGGGCATGGGGCCAACGGCCATGGCCGATTGAACCAGCCCGACCAGGCCCACCAAAGCCGCCGTCAGGGTGCGTGCAGAAAACATAAAAAGCTCCTAGCAAGGTTGATAAAAAAAGATCGGTGCATCCTGCGGATGTCCGCACGGTATATGCCCGCCAGGCCCGTAGTCTGCTCCGCGGCGGCGCTTTTGTCGCAGCCCTCACCAAATACCCCTGAGCAACACTCCAGCCCTGTCAGCGGTGGGGCGACCCATCGCAACACCGTTCTAAGATCGATTGTGTACAAATTAATTTCCACGGTGACCTATGGCTAACCCGCGCATCCCTTATGTTTTCTCCAACGACGGCCCCGCGCTTGCACCGGTTGATGGCAAATCCATCCTGGTGCACCTGGTGGTCAATGTGGAGCACTGGCAATTTGAAGCAAGCATGCCGCGCACCATCATCACGCCACCGCACGGCAAGGAAACCATACCCGACGTGCCCAACTTCAGCTGGGCTGACTACGGCATGCGAGCCGGCCTGCCACGCATCATCAATGCGATCACCTCGCGCGGTCTGCCCGCGTCGACCAGCTTCAATGCCGGCGTGATCGATGCCTACCCCCGGGCGGCTCAGGCCATGCATGCGGCCGGCTGGGAGTTCATTGGGCACGGCGTGCACCAAAAGGCGCTCAACCATGCCGATGGCGAAGAGGCGCTGATCATCACGGCGCTGGAGAAGATCGAAAAGTTCACCGGCAAGCGCCCGCGCGGCTGGCTCAGCCCGGGTCTGCGCGAATCGTTTGACACGCCCGAATTCCTCAGGCGCCAGGGCGTGGACTATGTCTGCGACTGGGTGGTGGACGACGTGCCGCGCTGGATGCAGACCAAGGAAGGGCCGCTGCTGTCCGTGCCCTACAACGTGGAGGTCAACGACTCGATCATCTACGCGGTGGAAAAGCACAGCTCGCCCGAAATGTACCTGCGCCTTGAAAACACGCTGCGCCTGTTCGAGCGCGAGGCCCAAACCCATCCA
>JAJTGH010000046.1:7482-31493 GCA_021299555.1 Comamonadaceae bacterium | reverse complement strand
CACCATCGCCACATGGTCACCCACATAGCGAACCTTGCCTTGCGCCAGGATCGGGTGGGGCGGCTCCTTCATGGGGCTGCCGTCGGGGTTGTTGATGAGCCAGCCGCAGGGCAGACCGCCGATTTTGTCGGCCGCCACATCCTCGCCAACAAAAACCTCGATCACACCCGGCGCTGCTTTCGCA
Source organism: Comamonadaceae bacterium (assembly GCA_021299555.1). GTDB lineage: Bacteria > Pseudomonadota > Gammaproteobacteria > Burkholderiales > Burkholderiaceae_C > Polaromonas. Next base: position 31,309 of record JAJTGH010000046.1, on the reverse strand, counting down.
GCCGCAGCGTCGATCGACTTGATGCGGGCGTGGGCGTGGGGCGAGCGCACGAACACGGCATGGCACTGCGCGGCCAGCGTGATGTCATCGGTGTACTGCCCGCCGCCGGTCAGGTAACGATAGTCCTCCTTGCGCTTGAGGGCCTCGCCGATGTGCGGCAATTTGGTGAAATCAGAAGCACCCATGTCATTACTCCAGAATAAAAAGGGTCAAGCGCCGGTTGGTGAAGTCACGCCCAGAGCGCCGGACCCGAAAAACATTGAACCGAGTCCGCCCGTCAGGCCGCCGCCTTCATGGCGCGGCCTCCTTGCTCAACAGCCTTGACGATATTCTGATAGCCCGTACAACGGCAAATATTGCCCTCAAGCAATTCTCGGATCTCACCGGCGCTGGCGCCCGGATGCTTGTGACACAGGTCAACCGCGCTCATGACCATGCCGGTGGTGCAAAAGCCGCACTGCAAACCGTGGCAGTCCTTGAAGGCAGCCTGCATCGGATGCATGGTGCCGTCGGGCTTGGCCAGACCCTCGATGGTGGTGATCTCGGCACCTTGGGCCTGGGCGGCCAGCATATTGCACGACTTGACCGCATGGCCGTTCATGAGCACCGTGCAGGCGCCGCACTGCGCAGTGTCACAACCGACATGGGTGCCAGTCAGTTGGAGCTTCTCACGGATGAGTTGCACCAGCAGCGTGTGCGCTGGCACGTCGGCCTGCTGGCTTTTGCCGTTGACCTTGAGTTCGACTTGCATGGGGTGTGCTCTCCTGTTTTGCCTCAGAAATAATCCAGATCAAGCGGACCTTGCCGCCCTCTTCTGCGACTCTAAGCCAATTGTTGGAGAAGGCCGCCGCGAATGACCGAGTACAAACCCTAGCCGATTGTGGGCAATTGCGGATTCAAGGCCCCAGAACTGAGCAAGGCCGTCGTGTCGGCGGCCGGCTCATCGACCTCTGCGAAGCTGCTCTTGGATCAGCGGCAATTTGTCTTCGTAGACCATGTTGGGCGAGCCCCTCAGAGGATCGCCCGGAAAGTATTTTTTCAGCCAAGCCCGCAGACTCGCGACTTCGTCAGGCCGAATCAGGGGGTCGTGGCTGTTGCCTGCAAAACGGTAGGAGGTCAGGTTTTCGGGACGATCCACGAACTTTCGTTCAAACCCCACCGCCGGATTGGCCCTTGTGCCTTGCGCCCAGGGATCCTCATCCTCATTGGAAGACCACATGGGAAGCCGGGTGTCCCATCGCCACAGATGCTCGTAACTCGCATTGAGGCTTTGCTTGTGACAAACGCCGGCCTTGACCCGGTCTTCGGATCGATTCCAGGCATAGACGGTGCGACAGCCTTCCGAGTGTCCGCTCAAAATGATGGGCAGCGGTGAATGCTCCTTGAGCCACTTGATCACGATTTCAATCTCGTCACCACGGGCAGACAGCCTGGCCGGATTGCGCGCGGTGTAGATGCCCTCGCGAAACCGCTCCCCTCCCCGCCTCATAGACTCCTCGGCCGTACCACCCGGACACCCGGTCTTGTTGCCCTCACGGCTCACAAATTCGGGGGTCACCACCGCAAATCCTTCCCGATAGAAAAACTGCGAAACATGGGTCTCCCAGCCCCACTGGCCACCGCAGCCGTGGTTATGAATCACGATGCCGCGCAGCCCGGCAATCTCCTTGATCATGACCTCGAACTTGGCCCGGTAGACCGATCCAAAAAGGGGAAGAAAGAAAACGCTGCGATCCAGAACATTGGCCGCGTGCTTCTTGTCGTAAGCGGGCGCATCTCTCCAAGCCTGCGCGTTGGCCCCAGAGACTGTCGCCAGGCCCGCGCAGGTCGCCAGGAGCATCGGCAAAGTCACAAGAAATCCGCGAAGACGTGGCGTACAGTGGGGTAAGGGTTGCATCTGCGAAAGTTTACGACCCTGCGCGCCGCGGTGGTGCATGTTCAATGGTGCTTGTGGGCCCCATGCCCGGCCGGTGCGCTGGCGGCGCCCGCTGGCGCAACAAGGGCAATCGGCAGGCTCAGTTGCATCTCGCTGGTCTTGCCCTGGGCATCGGCAAAGCGCAGCGTCATGGGAACTTGCGTGTCCTTGACCAGCGGCTGCTTGAGGTCCATGAGCATCAGATGGTAGCCACCAGGCCTCAGGGCTACGCTCTTGCCAGCCGGCAAATCGAGGCCTGCTATTGAACGCATGCGCATCACATCGCCCTCCATTTTCATTTCATGGATTTCGGCCACGCCAGCCACCGGCGAGGCCACACCCACCAGGCGCAGGCTCTGCTGGGCTGTCAACGTCATGAAGGCACCCGTGCCTTTTTGACCGGGCACGGTGGCGCGGGCCCATGCGGCGTCGACCCTCACAGCAGGCGCTTGGGCCGTGGCGTTCAAAGCCAACAGGGCCCCAGCAGCCAGTAAAGTCTTCAGGTTCAAAGCGGTCATCAAAAATCTCCAGTAGACATTCGGTTGGATCCAAGGGCATGGCCGGCGTCAGCGCCGGCGGGCGACGACCAGATCCAAAAGCAAACAATTGAAAGAAAGGCGCCGGTGCGAGACGAGCCGCAACAGCGCTTCAAATCACAGTGGGCGGGCCGCGAATCGGCGGCGGCGCCCACTGCTGCGCTGGCCGCAGCGCCTGGGGCCGGGCTTGCGGATCGGACGCTGAAGTCAAAGGCGCCACTGCCCAAGCCGCGCCTGGCAAAGCCATCGCGGGCAGCAGGCACAAACTGCAATGGTCTTCGTCGGCGTGCTCCAGGCCGCCCGAATCGGGCGCAGCACCTGCGCACAATCCGGACCACTTGCCCGAAGCCGCCTCCTGCGCCAATACCGATGCTGGCGCCACGAGCGCGGAGCACAGGGCCAACAGGCTCAGGCACAGGGCCAGCGCTTTGAAGCGTTCAAACAGGCGACACATCAACATTGGAGGACGATTTTAAGATCACGGGGGTTCGGTGCTGAGCACTGCCAGCAAATTCGATCAGACTGCGCAGGAGCGAAAGCCGCAGAACAGGTCGTCGCGCTCGGGCGCAGCAAAGTGGCGCAAGCGCGGCGACTTCAGACGCGCCGCGCTCACGCGCGAGCCACCGCGCAGAACCCGGGTTCGGCCAAAACCACCGAGCGAGTACTGCGCATCTGGCCCGCTGACAAAGCCTTCGTAGGGAGCCAGCCGATTGGCTGTCCACTCCCAGACGTCACCCCAGCGAAAGCCGCGACCGCTGGCGCTGGTCGCCGCAATTTCCCACTCGATCTCCAGGGGCAGACGCCGGCCGGCCCACCGACACCAGGCATCGGCCTCCCACCAGCTGACATGCATGACCGGTTGGAGCCCCGCCATGCGGGTGGGCTGGCCAAATCGGGTTTGCAGCACTGCACCGCTGGCCACGCCAATTTGCTCCACATGGCGCGGCCCACGCCGCCCCTCCCCCGCCGCAAGGTCCTGCAGCCATCCCCACCCGGGCGCCGACCACAGGTCCTGCCGGTCATAGCCGCCGTCATCGACGAACTCCACGTACTGGGCCCAGGTCACAGGCTGGGCGTCAATCTCGAAGGCCGGCACCGCCAAACGATAGGCAGGCTGCTCGTTGTCAAAAGCAAACCCGGGGCCGCTGCTGCCCAAAATCGCCTGACCCGCTGGCAGCCACAGAGGTTCGCGCAAGGCCACTGCGGGCGCGCTCCAGTGCTCGCGCAACCCACGCTCGACCGGCAAGCCCTGGGCCTGCATGAGTTGCACCAGGCGCTCGCACTGCAGGTCTTCATGGTGCAAGGCCAGGCGAAAGAAATACAGGGCTTCATCGGTCTGCGGCGTACCCGAGAGCAGTTCCAGGGTGCGTTCGAGCGTTTGCAACAAATCCCCGCGCAGATCTTGGATCTTTAAGCCCTCGCACAACTCCAGATGGACCGGCGGGTCAGCCTCCCAGATCGCGTCCGCGTCGGCCCGCTGCGCTGCCATCCGCGGACCCAGGGGGTCACAGGCCGGTCCCTGAGCCCTGTGCAAATTGCGCAAAATCCAGCGCTCCTGAAACCAGCCGATGCGCCCAATGAGCCAGAGCGCCGGCGGCAAATGGGGTTGCGGGACCCCACTCCAGCCCTGCGCCATCGCCTGCTCGAAGCAGGCCAACAGTGCCAAAGTGTGGTTGCGCGCATTCATGAGCGCCAACGACAAGACCTCGGGACCCGCCTGGCGGATCAAGGGCGAGTCCAGCCAGCGGGCGCTGTCGTTGAGCTCGGGCAAAGACCCGCGCGACGGATCAGCGGCCATGCATCACCAAGGCCGATTCAAAAGCCAGGGAAAACGTTTTGCCTCAGCGGCCATCAAGCCACGGACTTGAGGCTGGGTTTGGCCGGCGTCTGACCCAGCAGATCGCCAAATCGGCCGCGCACCGAAGCCTCAATGCCCTGGGCGTCCAGCCCTTGCGCGGCCAGCAGCAGAGCCGGGTCGCCGTGCTCTATGAACTCGTCGCGCAAACCCAGGTGCAACACCGGCATGGCCACCCCCGCCTGCGCCAAAGCCTCGCTCACCGCGCTGCCCGCACCGCCGAGCACCGTGCCTTCCTCCAAAGTCACCAGGGCGCTGTGGGAGGCTGCGACCTGCAAGAGCAATTCGGAGTCAATCGGTTTGGCCCAGCGCATGTTGACCACCGTTGCGCCTAGCTTTTTTGCAGCCTCCAGCGCGGGGTAGAGCAAAGTCCCAAAAGCCAAGATGGCGACGCCGCCGCCTTCGAGCGTGATTTGGCCCTTGCCATAAGGCAGGCTCACCAGTCCGGGTTCGATGGCCACACCCGCGCCAGCGCCACGCGGGTAGCGCACAGCCACAGGATGGTTTTGCTCGAATGCGGTGGTCAGCAGCTTGCGGCACTCGTTTTCATCGGCCGGGCAGGCCAGCGCCATGTTGGGAATGCATCGGACAAAAGCGATGTCGTAGGCGCCCGCGTGGGTAGCGCCGTCAGCGCCCACCAGACCGGCACGGTCCAGCGCGAACACGACCGGAAGATTTTGCAGCGCCACGTCGTGAACCAGTTGGTCGTAACCGCGCTGCAGGAACGTGGAGTAGATTGCCACCACCGGCTTGAGTCCCTCGCAGGCCATGCCAGCGGCAAAAGTTACGGCATGTTGCTCGGCAATGCCCACATCGTGGTAGCGCCCGGGAAAGCGTTGGTGAAACTCCACCATGCCCGAGCCTTCGCGCATGGCTGGGGTGATGCCCACCAGTCGCATGTCTTGCTCGGCCATGTCGCACAGCCAGCGCCCAAAGACCTGTGTAAAGGTTGGCTTGGCCGGCGTGCTGCTCTTGGTCAGTCCGACGGCCGGGTCGAACTTGCCGGGTCCGTGGTAGGCGATTGGGTCGGCCTCGGCGAGCTTGTAGCCCTGCCCTTTTTTGGTTACGACGTGCAAAAACTGCGGCCCCTTGAGATGACGGAGGTTTTCAAGGGTGGGAATCAGGGACTCGAGGTCGTGGCCGTCGATCGGTCCGATGTAGTTGAAGCCAAAATTTTCGAACAAGGTGGCCGGCACCACCATGCCCTTGGCATGGGACTCCAGCCGCTTGGCCAATTCAAACAATGGGGGCGCCGCCTTGAGCATTTGCTTGCCCATGTTTTTGGCGGCCGCATAAAACTGCCCACTCATCAGTTGAGCCAGATACCGGTTGAGCGCGCCCACCGGCGGGCTGATGCTCATGTCGTTGTCATTGAGCACCACCAGCAAATTACAGTCGGCCACACCCGCGTTATTGAGCGCCTCAAAGGCCATGCCGGCACTCATGGCGCCGTCGCCAATGATGGCCACCGCGCGCCGGTCCTCACCCTTTTGTTTGGCGGCAAGTGCCATGCCAAGGGCAGCCGAAATCGAGGTCGACGAGTGCGCCGTGCCGAAGGTGTCGTATTCGCTTTCGTCGCGGCGCGGAAAGCCCGATAGGCCGCCGAGCTGGCGCAGCGTGTTCATGCGCTCACGCCGACCGGTCAGGATCTTGTGGGGATAGGTTTGATGGCCTACATCCCAGACAAGACGGTCTTGCGGGGTATTGAACACATAGTGCAGCGCCACCGTCAGTTCAACCGTCCCCAGGTTGGAGCTCAAGTGACCGCCCGTGCGCGCCACACTCTGGAGCAGGTAATCGCGCAATTCCTGCGCCAGCTGCGGCAGCTGCGAGCGTGCAAGCCGGCGCAAATCGGCTGGACTGTGGATGGATTCAAGCAAGGCATGCATGAGGTGCTCCTTGAAATGCGTTGGTCGGGCTCAAAAGGCGCGGTTGACCAGCTTGTCGGCCAAGGCCCGCAGGGCCGAGGTGTTGGGCAAGCCGCTGTGGCGCAAACTGGCCTGAGCCTGAGAAAGAAGTTCCTGCGCGTAATTTTGAGAGTTGCGCAATCCCATGAGAGAGACAAAAGTCGGCTTGTCCTGGGCCGCATCTTTGCCAGCGGTCTTGCCCAGGGTCTTGGAGTCGGCCGTGACATCCAAAATATCGTCAACCACCTGAAAAGCCAGGCCCACGGCTTGGCCGTAATCGGTCAAGGCGAGCAGCGCCTGTGCTTGATGTTTGCCACAAGCCGCGCCCATGAGCACGCTGGCCAGCAGCAAAGCGCCCGTCTTGAGTCGATGCATTTCATGGAGCTGCTGCGAGCCGATGGGCTGCCCGATACTGGCCAGATCAATGGCCTGTCCACCGGCCATGCCCTGCCCGCCCGCCGCACGGGCAAGCATGCGGCACAGCAGCGCCTGCATGGGCGCTGGCACCGATCCATCGTCAGGCGTGAGCAATTCAAAAGCGAGGGCCTGCAAAGCGTCGCCGGCCAGCATGGCGCTGGCCTGTCCAAATTGAACATGGACCGTGGGTTTGCCCCTGCGCAAGACGTCGTTGTCCATGCAGGGCATGTCGTCATGGACCAGCGAGTAGGCATGAATGAGTTCAACCGCACAGGCCGAACGCAAAGCCGCCTCGGGGTTGCCCTCTACTGCCTGGCTGGCAGCGAGCACCAGCAGGGGGCGCAGTCGCTTGCCACCATCGAGCACCGCATAACGCATGGGTTGGGCCAAAGTGGGCACGATGCTGCCAGACGGAGCCACCCAGCGCTCGAGCGCCCTCTCAACGCGGGCCAGTTGCGCGTCGCTCCACTGTCCAAGGTCAAATTCGCTTGAGCCGCTCTGGCAATGCACTGAAGCCTTCACAAAAGGTCCCGCCCAAAAAACGGTTCAGCCTGCAGACCAGGGCTTGAGCTCGCCGCTTTCAAGCACCTTCACCTGGTTTTCCACCGCGGCGAGCTTGTCGCGGCAAAACGCGAGCAACTGGGCGCCGCGCTGGTAACTGCCCAACAACTGATCGAGCGCCAACTGCCCGCCCTCAAGCTTTGCGACCAACTGCTCGAGTTCGGTCAGCGCAGACTCATAACTGTCGGGCACTGCGGCGCTGGCTGCACGGTCACTGGATTTGGGCATGGGCGACGCAATACCTGAGTTAAACACCCAGTCATTCTAGGCTCAACCACACCCAAGACCAGCCGGGCTGACACCGTCAGATGTCACAGTGGGCAACAAAGTGTCAAAAATGCAGCAGTTCGCGCGACCGGGCCCGGGAAACCCCGAAGGGTACAATCCGTGGCCCTGCCTCTGAGGGGCTGCAACCAGCGCCCAGGCCATTGACGCGTTGCTTGCTGGCCACTGGCTGGCGCAGTCCTGAGCGCCTAGACCCTACTTGCAGGGGTGAATCCACCGACACCATGTCTGACCTAAGCCTTCGCCTGCTGCAAGCGACCAGCCAGCTGCCCGTCAGCAGCTACTTCGATCCGGCACTCTATGACAGGGAGCAGCAAAAGCTGTTCGCACGCGGCCCGAAATACCTTGGACACGAGCTGGCCGTTCCCGAGTTAGGAGACTTCTATGCCCTGCCACAGGAGGCCGAGGGCCGCGTGCTGGTGCGCAACGCAGCGGGCGTCGAGCTGATCTCCAACGTCTGTCGGCACCGCCAAGCCGTGATGCTCAAGGGCCGGGGCAACACCGGCAGCAACATCATTTGCCCGCTGCACCGCTGGACCTACAACACCGGGGGCGAGCTCATTGGCGCGCCCCATTTTCAGACCGACCCCTGCCTGAACCTCAACAAATACAAGACGACCCGCTGGAACGGACTGATTTTTGAGGACAACGGCCGCGATGTGGCCGCTGATCTTTCGGGCATGGCGGCGCTGGCTGATCTGGACTTTGGCGGCTACCAGTTTGACCGGGTGCAGTTGCACGAGTGCAATTACAACTGGAAGACTTTTATCGAGGTCTATCTGGAGGACTACCACGTGGGGCCCTTCCACCCGGGCCTGGGCAATTTCGTCGCCTGTGACGACCTGCGCTGGCAACTGGGCAAGCACTACTCGGTGCAGACGGTCGGGGTGTCCGACAAACTGGGCAAGCCGGGAACCGATGTATACAAGAAGTGGCATGACGTTGTGCTGCAGTACCGCAGTGGCGAGCCGCCCAAGTACGGTGCGATCTGGCTGACCTGCTATCCCCACATCATGGTCGAGTGGTACCCGCATGTGCTGGTCATCAGCACCTTGCATCCGCAGGGGCCCAACAAGACGCTCAACCTGATCGAGTTTTATTACCCTGAAGACATCTGTGCGTTTGAACGAGAGTTCATTGAGGCACAGCAGGCGGCCTATATGGAGACCTGCATCGAGGACGATGAGATCGCCCAACGCATGGACGCCGGTCGGCTGGCCCTGCTGCAGCGTGGTGATGACGAATTCGGCCCCTATCAAAGCCCGATGGAAGACGGCATGCAGCACTTTCACGAGTGGTATCGGCGAGAAATGGGCGCCACCAAGACCACGCAAAGCGTTTGACGACACCAGGACTTGGCGAGATACACGGACAGCGATCAACGGGAGCGCTGTGGATGCTGCTGGGCTCCCTGGCTTTTGCCACCATGGGCGTGTGCGTCAAGTACGCCAGCGAGCACTTGCATGCTGCTGAGTTGGTGTTTTATCGGGGAGTGATCAGCGCCATCCTCATGTCAGCGGCCCTGCGCTTGCGACGCATCCCATGGCGAACCCAGGTGCCCGCTGCCCACGCATGGCGCAGCGTCAGCGGTGTGATGTCGCTGACGGCCTGGTACTACGCGATCGCCATCTTGCCGCTGGCCACGGCCATGACATTGAACTACATGAGTGGTGTGTGGCTCGCCGCCTTCGTGATCGGCGGGCAATTGCTCTTGGGCCAGCGCAACCGACATCAAGGCGTGCTCGTGCTCGCTGTGCTGACCAGTTTCGCAGGGGTGGTCATGATCTTGCGACCAACGCTCGATCAAAACCAGTTGTTCGCGGGACTGGTGGGACTCATGTCGGGCCTAGGATCTGCGCTGGCCTACTTGCAAGTGACCACGCTCGGGCGCATGGGCGAGCCGGAAGAGCGCACCGTATTCTTTTTCTCACTCGCATGTGCAGCTTGCGGCGCATTGATGAGCGCCGTGCTGGGCTTTTCCACGTGGGTCGGGGATGTCTGGCTGTGGGTTGTACCCATGGGGGTGCTGGCGACTATCGGTCAATGGTGCATGACCCGTGCCTACCGGCAAGGCGCAACACTGGTCGTGGCCAACCTGCAGTACAGTGGCATTGTGTTTTCGGCCATCTACAGCTTGGTGCTGTTTGGCGATGAAATCCCGCCGATCGGATGGCTTGGGATCGTGGTGATCATCGCCAGCGGCATCTTAGCCACCATTGTGCGCAACCGCAGCGTGCCGGGTGCACCGACTGGCGAATCTTAGGACAGACCATGTACACCACTTTGATCACCGCTGATCAACTGAGCGCACACCTGCTGTCGGGTCAGCGCGTCAAAATCTTCGATTGCAGCTTCGATCTGATGCAAGCGGGCGCCGGTCGCCAGCAGTATGAGTCCGTGCACATCGCCGGCGCCTTGTATGCCGATCTGGACACCGACCTGAGCGACAAACGGCCCGGTGCGTCCACCCCCTCAGGCGGGCGCCATCCCCTGCCTGCGCCCGAGCGCTTTGCCCAATGGCTGGTCAGCACGGGAATGAGCAAAGACATGCAGGTTGTCGTCTATGACCGCCAAAACAGCGGTTTTTGCGGCCGGCTGTGGTGGATGCTCAAGTGGGTGGGCCATGAAGCGGTGGCTGTGCTCGACGGTGGACTGGCTGCCTGGCAAGCCGCTGGCGGGTCGGTGCAAAGCGGTGGCGGCGTGAGCACCGCGGGCGGCAATTTCACGCTTGGCACGCCGCTGGCACCGCTGGTTGGCGTCGAGCAGGTCGCACAGCGACTGGCTCAGGCTGGACAGACCGTCATCGATGCCCGCGCCGAGCCCCGCTACACGGGTCAAACCGAGCCCCTCGATCCAGTGGCCGGACATATTCCAGGGGCGCTAAACCGACCGTTCAATCTCAATTTGCTGCCTGACGGGCGATTCAAATCGGCAGACCTTTTGCGTCAGGAATTCCAGGCTTTGCTCGGTCAGCGCGATCCAGCCACGGTGGTTCACCAATGCGGCAGCGGCGTCACCGCGATCTCCAACCTGCTGGCCATGGAGATCGCCGGGCTCGGACGTGCCCCACTGTTCGCAGGAAGCTGGAGCCAGTGGTGCAGCGATCCGGCCCGTCCGGTGGCTCGGGGCTCAGAGGCTGGAGGCCTTCACATTCCACCCTGATAGCTGTTGGGATCGAACGGGGTGTAAGTCAGCCAGCGCGCCGAAGGCAGGGAGCGGGCATCTGACAGATGCTGCTCGTGGGCCGGTGCCATCTTGCTGGCCCATGAACGAATGTCGGGGTCGCGCGCCAGCCGGCTGGCATCGCGAAACAGCTTGATGTTTTGCCGGTGCGCCCGCAAGCCCACCCGCTGGAAATACTCCCGATCAAACTCCTCGCCGCTCAAGGCCTGCAAACGATCGAGTTCGCGCTGGCGCAGCATGCCCAGCGTGTTGGGCAGCACCAAGCCCTTGGCCTGAGCCAGAGCATTGAGCTGCTGCTGAACCTCCATGTGCGTGCCCACCATCTTGGTCGCATAGGCCTTGAGATCATCGGCCGTGGTTCTTTCCATGGCCAGGCGGCTCATTTCGTACTCAAAGAGTTCATCGGCCGCTGCGCGCAGCAAGAAGGTGCGGTCACCCGAACTCAAGTTTGAGGTCTTGCTGGTCAAGGCCGGGGCAGAGCCGTAGGCCGAGGATGTATCGCTTTGCGCCCGCACGGGCGCTACACCCATGACCAAGGCCAAGCCGGCCAGCGCCAAGCTGGCGCGTCGATAACTGATGCGTGTCATTTGATTTTCCTTTTCACGGTCGGACAGAAATGGCGTATGCACATGAGCCATCCGGCATCAACCGAAACCAGCCCGCTCACGCCGCCCGAAGCCATATTGCGCCTCGAGGGGAAAGCGCTTTGAAAGTCAAATTCGCACGCTGCTGTCAGCGCTTACCCCATAGAGCCTGGCACGGCTCAATGCGCGTGACCGCTGTGGGCAATCTGGGCAGCGACGGTGACCATCGACAAACCAAACGCCAACCAAAACAGTTGGGCACCGGTTTGCCTGAGACTGAGTTTTTTCTGCAATTGAGGAATCAGATCAGCCAAGGCCACGTACATGAAGCTGCTGGCGGCGACCACCAAAAAATAGGGCAAATGGTGATGCAGCTGATCCACCAGGAAATAGCCGACCACCCCGCCAAAGGCAGTGACCGCACCCGCCAGAGAGACCTTGACCACGGCCGCCCGCCGGTTGTCGCTGGTGGCCCGAACCACCGCCAAGTCCCCCATGTGATGCGGCACTTCGTGGAGCAAAACAGCCAGCGCAGCCAGTATTCCCAGACCCATATCGGCCACAAAGGCCGACGCGATCAGCACCCCGTCGGCAAAGCAGTGCAGGCTGTCGCCGGCCAGCACGGCCCAGCCACCCGAATTGAGCGCTGGATCGCGTCCATGGTGGTGGTCGTGGTGATCGCCGTGCGCGTGATGATCCATATGCCCATGGTGATCCGCAGGCCCGTGGTGGTGCTCATGACCGTGGTGCCACAACTCGGCTTTATCGAGCAGGAAAAAGAAAAGCAAACACGCCAGTACCGTGCCAAAAAGCATCTGCGGCTCAACATCCGATTCAAAAGCCTCGGGCAACAACAGCATGAACGAGGTCGCCAGCAGCGCGCCAGCGGCCAGGCTCAGCATGTGCGGGGTGTAGCGGGAAAGCAGTCCAAAGCCGAGCAAGGCGGCCAGCCAAACGCTGCCGATGCCGGCAGCCAGAGTGGCCAAAATGATGGCGGTCAGGGTCATCACGGGGGCAAACAATCCTCAAGGCAACAAAAAAGCCCGACAGCAGCCAACGCCACGATCGGGCCGACGGGCGCGCATCGCAGGGACACGCTCCTTCTTTGCATTATCTCAAGGCCGCTTCGGCCAAAGCGGCCTTCATCTGATCGACCGTGGCCACCGGGATGCCGGTATCGGCCCCGCCGTAGAGGCCGAGCACCGGGGCCTGCATCGCCCCTGCGCCCTGCACCGGATGGCTGGGCGTGTTGGGCGTGCTGTTGCCCACCAGTCGCCCGTACCAGGCCACACCGGCGCGGATTGGGCGCTGCTGGGCATAGAGCCAGGTGATGCGGCCACCCCAGCAAAAACCTGTAATGCCCACCTTCTGAGCGCTGCCTCCATTGGCAGCAGCCCATTTGACCGCGCCGTCGAGGTCGGCCATGACCTGGGCGTCGGGCACTTTGGAGACAATTTCGGCCTGCAGTTTGGCAATTTCACCATAGGCACTGGGGTCACCCTGACGGGCGAATAGTTCGGGTGCCACGGCCATGAAGCCGGCGCGCGCAAGCCTGCGCGCCGTATCAGCGATGTATTCGTGAACCCCGAAAATCTCATGCACCACCAAGACCACCGGCAAATCGGTTTTTCCCGCTGGGGCCGCGAAGTAGGCGGGCACCTTAAACCCAGCCACCTCGAAGCTCGCCTCACCGGTGCGAAGCCCTTCGGCCGAAGTTTTGATCGCAGTCTGAGCCATGATGGGCGCAGCCGCAGCGGCGTAACCCACGCCCAGCGCAGCTTTGAGGGCGGTCCGGCGCGAAGCCGTGGGCGAGGTCGTCTGATCGGTGCCGTCTAGCAAAGCCTGGCTATCGCCGAGCAAGTCGTGGTTGAGCATACAGGTCTCCAGGGGTTCGAGGGGATGGACTGCCGGATCATAGAAAGAAGAGGCGCCGACTGCACCACAGGGTTATTCGCAACCGCGCCCACACGCGCAGCCCTCAGTGCGCCTGCTCCCAATTTGGTCCCACACCAACTTCGGCCAGCAGCGGCACCCGCATCCGGGCCACCTGGGCCATCAGGCGCGGGATTTCGACCCGCACCCAATCCACCTCGGCCTGGGGCACCTCAAACACCAGTTCGTCGTGGACCTGCATGATGACTTTCGTGCTGCGCCGCTGCTCATCGATCGTCTTTTGCACCTGCACCATGCTCAGCTTGATCAGATCGGCGGCCGTTCCCTGCATCGGGGCGTTGATCGCGGCGCGCTCGGAGCCGGCGCGGCGCGGTCCATTGGGCGAATTGATTTCGGGGAAATACAAGCGCCGGCCAAAAACAGTCTGAACATAGCCCTGGCTTTTGGCCATGAGCCGGGTCTCGTCCATGTAACGCTTGACGCCAGGATAGCGCTGGAAATACCGGTCAATGTAAGCCGCAGCAGCCTTGGTCTCTATGCCCAGATTCCTGGCCAGACCAAAACTGCTCATGCCATAAATCAGGCCGAAATTGATCACCTTGGCATAGCGCCGCTGCTCGCTACTGACTTGATCGAGCGGCACCCCAAAAACCTCAGCTGCCGTGGCACGGTGTACGTCAAGCCCCAGACTGAAAGCACCGAGCAAGGCCTCATCCTGGCTCAAATGCGCCATGATGCGCAGTTCAATTTGCGAATAATCTGCGCTGGCAATCACACAGCCGGCCGGGGCAACGAAGGCTTCGCGCACCCGCCGACCCTCAGGGGTACGGATGGGGATGTTTTGCAGGTTCGGATCGTTGCTCGAGAGCCGGCCCGTGACAGCCACCGCCTGCGCGTAGTGCGTGTGCACCCGCCCGGTACGGGGGTGGGCCAACTGGGCCAGCTTATCGGTGTAGGTGCCCTTGAGTTTGGCCAGGCTTCTGTGCTCCAAAATCTTGGCCGGCAAAGGGAAATCTTCCGCCAGTTTTTCGAGCACTTCCTCGTCGGTGCTCGGAGCGCCGGTGGCGGTTTTTTTAACCACTGGCAGGCCGAGCTTGCCAAAAAAAATCTCGCCGATCTGCTTGGGGCTGGCCAAATTGAAGGGCTGACCGGCAAGCTCATAGGCTTGCGCCTCCAGTTCGATGATGCGAGAACCCAGCTCCGCGCTCTGGCGGGCGAGCGTCGGTGCATCGATCAGGACCCCGTTGCGCTCGATTCGATAGAGCGCCTCGCTGCACGCGATCTCCAGCCCATAGACGAAGGCCAGCTGTCTGTCGGCCTCGATCTGAGGCCAAAGCACACGGTGCACCTCAAAACACTGATCGGCGTCCTCGCAAGAGTACTCGGCCGCCTTGGCAATGTCGACCTGACCAAACTTGATTTGAGACGCACCTTTGCCACACAACTCTTCGTAGCTGATGCCGCTGCGACCCGCGTGTCGTTCGGCCAGACTGGCCAGCCCGTGGGGCTTATGGGCTTCGAGCACATAGCTTTGCAGCATCGTGTCGTGTCGGTAGCCCCTGACTTCGATGCCGTGGTTGGCAAATACGTGCCGATCGTATTTGATGTGCTGACCCAATTTGGGCCGCGAGGCCTCTTCGAGCCATGGCCGCAGCCGCTCGAGCACCTCGCTCAGGGGCAGCTGGTCGGGTGCCCCCGGATAGTCATGGGCCAGAGGCACATAGGCGCCCTGCCCTGGCTCAAAGCTAAAACTCAGGCCAACGATGTGGGCCATCATTTCATGCAGCGAGTCGGTTTCGGTGTCCAGTGCCACCAAATCGGCGGCCCAGATTCTGGCCAGCAGCGCATCGAACGCCGGCCAGCTGAGCACAGTTTCGTATTGCACAGCAGTTCGCGGCGCCGGCGCCATCGCGCTGGCCTGTACCGACTCATCAAACAGGCCCGGCAAGCGGGGCCCGGACGCGGTCACGGGCGACGCAGATTCAGGCCCTTGCAGGGATCTGGCCAATGATTTGAAGCCGTAACGCTCGTAAAACGCGTGCAGGGCTTGACCCTCTTCCTGGGCCAGGTGCAGGTCATCGAGCACCGGCAGGCCCTGGACATGGGCCGCCAAATCACAGTCGGTCTTGATGGTCAGCAACTGGCGTCCGGTCGGCAGCCAGTCCAAAGACGCACGCAAGCTCTCGCCCGCAGCGCCTTTGATCTCGTGCACGCGTTCGAGCAAGGCATCGAGCGAGCCGTACTCCTGCAGCCATTTTGCCGCCGTCTTCGGGCCCACTTTGGGCACTCCGGGCACATTGTCCACCGCGTCTCCGACCAGCGCCTGGAAGTCAACCATGCGCTCGGGCGGCACACCAAATTCCGCCAAAACACCGGCCACATCCCGGCGCTTGCCGTTCATGGTGTCAATGATGGTGATGTGTTCGTTGACCAGCTGCGACAAGTCCTTGTCACCACTGGAGATCACCACCTCCACGGCCTGCTGAGCCGCGAGCCGGGCCAAGGTGCCGATCACGTCATCCGCCTCGACACCGGGCACGTCGAGCACACGCCAGCCCATGAGTCGAACCACCTCGTGAATGGGTTCGATCTGGCTGCGCAATTCATCGGGCATGGGCGATCGCTGGGCCTTGTACTGGGGGTAGATCGCGTCGCGAAAGGTGGGCCCCTTGGCATCGAAAATACAGGCTGCATAGTCTGCGCGGACGTCCTTGCGCAGCTTTTGCATCATATTGATCATGCCCCGAATGGCGCCGGTGGCCGGGCTGGACGGATCACCCGGAACCGCCCTGAGGTCGGGCATGGCATGAAATGCACGGTAAAGGTAGCTGGATCCGTCGACCAGCAGCAAGGTTTTCTGGCTCATGGCCTCATTGTCCTGCAAGGCGGTATCAGAGCGCCTGGGGTTCTCAACCGACCCCTGGCCTCACGGCAGGCGCGACATCACAGGCACGCGGCGGCACCTACAATGGTCCCATGCTCAAAATTCACCCTCCCACTGTGCGCGCCCTGCTGCTGGGTCTGGGCCTGCTCACCCTGGGCTCGATCGCCAGGGCCCAAACAGCCCCACAAAACACTGGCAGTGTGGGCAACGCAGCCCCCCCGGCCAGCGCCCGCGCAGCTGAACCGTCGCTCGAGCCCGGCCGCAACAACCAGACCATCGAACGGATACGAACCGAAGATGGGGGCAGCCGGATCGACGAATTGCGGGTCGGCGGGCAAACGCAAAGCATCGTGGTGCAGCCCAAGGCAGACATGCCTGCCTACGAGATCAGGCCGCCCGACGCCCGCGGCAACACGGGCCAAGCCGGCGCAAGGATGTGGAATTTTCTGAAGTTCTGAGCCCTGAACTTGAGAGGCAATCGAGCGCATGGCCGTCTTCACAGAGGTCTCTTTTGAGGAGGCTGCCGACTTCTTGAGCGAACTCGGCCTGGGACCGCTGCGCGCTTTGCAGGGCTGCGCCGGCGGCATTGAAAACACCAACTATTTTGCAGACACAGATCAGGGGCAATGGGTCCTGACCGTGTTCGAGCGGCTGAGCTTTGAGCAACTGCCCTTTTATCTGCACCTGATGAAGCATCTGGCCCAACGGGGCATCCCCGTTCCAGATCCGCAAGCCAGTACACTGACCACTGTGCGCCAAGGCAAATCCGAAGTGTTGACCGGTGGACAGATTTTGCACCGGCTCAAGGACAAGCCGGCAGCGGTGGTCAACCGCCTTCGCGGCAGCAGCGAACTCTCACCCCAAGCCCACCACTGCGCGGCTCTGGGCGACGTGCTGGCCCGCATGCATCTGGCCGGCCGCGATTTTGAGATGCACCAGCCCAATTTGCGCGGTCTGGCCTGGTGGAATGAAACTGTCCCCGTTGTCTTGCCCTACCTGAGCGCCGCACAGAAGTCGCTCATCCTGGGCGAGCTGGCCTACCAAAATCATGTCGCTTCGCAAGCGGCCTACCGCAGCCTGCCGCGCGGTCCCATTCATGCCGACCTGTTTCGCGACAACGTCATGTTCGAGGGGAAAGGCGGCAGTGCAGTGCTGTGCGGGCTGTTCGATTTTTACTTCGCGGGCTGCGATGCCTGGCTGTTTGACTTGGCCGTTTGCATGAACGACTGGTGTATTGACCTTGCAACGGGCGTCAAAGAGGCTCAACGGGTCAAAGCGCTGGTTTCAGCCTATCACGCGGTGCGGCCTTTGAGCGCACAGGAGCGAAGTCTCTTGCCAGCGATGCAGCGGGCTGCGGCGCTTCGATTTTGGACGTCGCGGCTCTGGGACTACCATCTGCCCCGGCAAGCCTCGATGCTCAAGCCGCACGATCCGACTCACTTTGAGCGGGTGCTCAAGCATTGCATCGATCACCCCTTGCCGCTTGACTGCGTACCGGCCTGAGATCCACACCATGAGACTGAATCTGGTTCCCGCCAAAACCGGCCTGACCTGGGTCAAGCAGGGCATACGCCTGTTTTTCCGGCAGCCTCTGGCCATGTCGGGCCTTTTTTTCATGTTCATGGCAGCACTCTCCGTGGCCAGCCTGATTCCGTTGATTGGCTCGCTTCTGGCCCTGGCCCTGTTGCCTGCGGCCACCTTGGGTCTGATGGCCGCCTCCAAAGAGGCGGAGCACGGAAAATTCCCGATGCCTGCCATCTTGGCCACCGCGTTTCGGGCGGGTCGGCAGCGTGCACGCTCCATGATGGTGCTCGGCAGCATTTACGCCGTGGGTTTCATCCTGATGCTGGGTATTTCTGCGCTTTTCGACGGCGGGGATTTCGCACAGCTCTATCTCTTTGGCGGCCGCATCGACCAGGAGGTTGTCAACGACCCACAATTTCAGCAGGCCATGTGGGCGGCGGTGCTGATCTATGCGCCCATGTCCATGCTGTTTTGGCATGCGCCAGCTCTGGTTCACTGGCACGATGTGACGCCGATGAAAAGTTTGTTTTTCAGCGCCATGGCCTGCTGGAAAAACAAGGGGGCCTTTTTGGTCTATGCCATCGGCTGGAGTGCGCTGTTTCTGATCATTGGGGTGGTTGTCAGTCTGGTGACTTCCTTTCTGGGCAGCCCGGCTCTGGCCGCAGCCTCCATGTTGCCCGCTGCACTGGTGATGGCTGCCATGTTCTTCAGCTCGGTGTACGGCACCTTTCGGGACTGCTTTGCGATCGACGAACCGCAGCCAGCCGTGCAGGTCGACGAAATCGTCTGAATGGCCTCAGGCGGTCACTGAACCACCGTCAATTTGGCCACCGAGATGGCCAACCACTTGACACCGTGGCGCGAGAAGTCGACCTGCGCTCTGGCATCCGGACCAGCGCCTTCGATCATCTTGACTCTGCCCTGCCCGAACTTGGCATGAAACACCTCCATGCCGGCCTTGAGCCCATGGGTGTCCGGGTTTTTGCGCTCGGGCAGCGGCGCACCGGCCACAGAAGCAGCATCGCCCAGGCGGGAGGCGACCATGCGCGCCGCCCAGTCACTGCGGCCAGACCCTCCCCCTGAGTCCCAGGACGCGCCTTGGGCCCCAAAACCGCCGGCCGCCAGGGCGCCATGCTTGGGGGTGATCCACTTGAGTGCGGCCTCGGGAAGCTCTTCGAAAAATCGGCTCTTGAGGTTGTAACGCGTCTGGCCGTGGAGCATGCGTGTTTGCGAGCAGCTCAGATACAAGCGCTTGCGGGCACGGGTGATGGCCACATACATCAGGCGGCGCTCTTCTTCCAGGCCCTCGCGATCACTCATGGAATTTTCATGGGGAAACAGCCCCTCTTCCAGGCCGCTGATGAAGACACAATCGAATTCCAGACCCTTGGAGGAATGCACAGTCATCAGTTGCACCGCGTCTTGCCCCGCCTGTGCCTGGTTGTCGCCGGACTCGAGCGCGGCATGGGCCAAAAACGCGGCCAGAGGCGAAAGGGTCTCGCCGGTCGCAAACGCGGGCTGCGTGCCTGTGTCGTCGAGCGGTGCTGCCGGCGGCCAAGACAGGTCAGCGCCGTCTTGATCCCAGGGCGGAGCATCCGGATCGAGCCCCTGGCTGACCGGTGACTGGCTCAAGGGTGTGCCGTGCTCGTCAATCGGCAACGCCACCGCATCGCGGCCAAAGCCTTCTTGGGATACAAACGACTCGGCCGCATTGACGAGTTCGGCCAAATTTTCCAGTCGATCCTGACCTTCCCGCTCGCCCTTGTAATGCGCCAGCAACCCGCTGTGCTCAAGTACGCATTCAATGATTTCACGCAAGGTTCGACCGGCTGTCTGTTCACGCATGACATCGACCAGCGCCACGAACGAGCCCAGCTTGGTGCCCGCCGCGCCCGTGACCGCACCCACGGCCTGATGCAAGGAGCACCCCTTGAGACGCGCCGCATCTTGCAACTGCTCGATGCTGCGGGCACCGACCCCGCGTGGGGGGAAGTTGACGACACGCAAAAAACTCGTATCGTCCTGCCCGTTTTCGAGCAGCCGCAGATAAGCCAGAGCGTGCTTGATCTCGGCCCGCTCAAAAAACCGCAAACCGCCATAGACCCGGTAAGCGACACCCGCGTTAAAGAGCGCCGTCTCCATCACCCGGCTTTGCGCATTGCTTCGGTAGAGCAAGGCAATTTCACGGCGCGGCGTGCCTTCCTGCACCAGTTGCTTGACCTCATCAACAAACCACTGGGCCTCAGCGAAATCACTGGTGGCCTCAAAAACCCGCACCGGCTCACCCGGGCCGGCTTCGGTGCGCAGGTTTTTGCCCAGTCGCTTGGCATTTCGGCTGATCAGCGCATTGGCCGAGTCCAAGATATTGCCAAAGCTGCGGTAATTGCGCTCGAGCTTGATTTGATGCTGCACACCGAATTCACGCACGAAATCGGCCATATTGCCGACCCTGGCACCCCGAAAAGCGTAGATGCTCTGGTCGTCATCGCCCACAGCGATGACCGCAGCGCCGCTGGTGCCCCCCTGGCCTGAGATCAATTTGAGCCATGCGTACTGCAGCTTGTTGGTGTCCTGGAACTCGTCGACCAAAAGATGCCTAAAGCGCCGCTGGTAGTGCTCTCGCACCGCCGCGTTGTCGCGCAACAGCTCGAAGCTGCGCAGCATGAGCTCGCCAAAATCGACCACGCCCTCACGCTGGCACTGCGCCTCATAAAGGGCATAAATTTCGATCTTGCGACGGCTTTGTTCGTCATGGGCCACCACGTCCTTGGCACGCAAGCCATCTTCCTTGCAGGAGGCAATGAACCACGTCAACTCCTTGGGCGGATAGCGCTCGTCGTCGACATTGAACTGCTTGCACAAACGCTTGACCGCCGAGAGCTGATCTTGCGTGTCCAGGATCTGAAAGCTCTGGGGCAGTTGGGCCAGCTGCCAGTGGGCGCGCAAGAAGCGATTGCACAGACCGTGAAAAGTACCGATCCACATGCCCCGTACATTGACTGGCAGCATGGCCGACAAGCGCGAGAGCATTTCCTTGGCCGCCTTGTTGGTGAACGTCACGGCCAGCACACCGCCGGGAGAAACCTGGCCCGTCTGCAACAACCACGCAATGCGGGTGGTCAGTACCCGGGTCTTGCCCGAACCGGCGCCAGCCAGGATCAGCGCATGCTCGGACGGCAAGGTGACGGCGGCCAGTTGCTCCGGATTGAGGTTGTGAAGAACTGAGGACTCGGAGCCAGGAAACATGGGACCATTGTAGGAAGTCCTTGGGCTGGGAACCGATCTGCCGCACGCAAGGCGGGCTGCTTGGATCGGCACACAAAGCCCATTACAATCAATCACCGGGCCCAAGCAGTTGCGCCCGGTTTTTTGTGGCCCGCTCTCAGGCAGAGATCGCGGCTCCAGAACCGGAGCAATCCAAGCGCCCACTGTTGAACACAGAACTTACGGAGCTTGGAACCATGGAAATCTTCGATTACGACAACATCCTGCTGCTGCCCCGCAAATGCCGGGTAGAAAGCCGCGCCGAATGCGACGCTGGGGTGGAGCTGGGCCAGCGCAAGTTCCGGCTGCCGGTGGTGCCTTCCAACATGAAGACGGTGGTCGACGAACCCATCTGCCTGTGGTTGGCCCGAAATGGCTACTTCTACGTGATGCACCGCTTCGACCTGGACAACGTGCAGTTCGTGCGCAACATGCGGGCCCAAGGCGTGTACGCCTCAATCTCCCTGGGCGTGAAAGCCGGTGACCGGGCCACCGTGGACACCCTGGCCCGTGCCGGTTTGACGCCCGAATACATCACCATCGACATCGCCCATGGTCATGCCGACAGCGTGCGCGACATGATCGCCTACATCAAGGGCCATCTGCCGCAAAGCTTTGTGATCGCAGGCAACGTGGCCACGCCCGAAGCGGTGATCGATCTGGAAAACTGGGGGGCTGACGCCACCAAGGTGGGGGTCGGACCAGGCAAGGTGTGCATCACCAAGCTTAAAACCGGTTTTGGCACCGGTGGCTGGCAGCTCTCAGCCCTCAAGTGGTGTGCCCGGGTGGCCACCAAGCCCATCATTGCAGACGGTGGCATACGCAGCCACGGTGACATCGCTAAGAGCGTGCGCTTTGGCGCCAGCATGGTGATGATCGGCTCACTGTTTGCCGGTCATGAAGAGTCGCCCGGCAAGACCGTGGAAGTCGACGGTGAGCTGTTCAAGGAATACTACGGCTCAGCCTCGGACTTCAACAAGGGCGAGTACAAGCACGTGGAAGGCAAGCGCATTTTGGAGCCCATCAAAGGCAAGCTGGCGGACACGCTGACCGAAATGGAGCAAGACATCCAGAGCTCCATCAGCTAAGCCGGCGGCAAAAAACTGATGGACATCCGCAAGGTCAATTACGTGATCCTTGGCGGCGACAACGCAGGCGAGCATCTGCTGATGTGACGCGACCTCAGCGCGAAAGTTCGATCAATTGCCGGGCCAGCTGGTTCAGCCGCGAGCCAGGCTCACAAAGCGACTCAATCACGCTGAAATGGTTGAGCCCCGGCAGGGTCTCGCACACCGGGACCACTTTGGGTCCCCAGGCCTGCTCAATCAACCGCGTCTGACGGATGAACTCTTGGCTTTCGTCAGCCCCCGCCACCGCGTACAGCGTACCATTGGGTGCAGGCAAGCGGATCGGGCTGGCACGGCGCACGTCTTGATCGCTCAGGCGCAAATCAACCTGCAGGAACGGGGCACGCGAGACAGGCTCGAGATCGTGCAGCCCTGAAATCGACAGCGCACGTCGCACCAAATCAGGCGGCAGCGCCGGATCAAACTGTTGCCATAGGCAGTTGAGCATCATGGCCGATAGATGACCGCCGGCTGAGTGGCCGATCACGGTGATGCGCCGCGGATCACCATTGAATGAGTCGATGTGGTGCCAGACCCAGGCCAGGGCGCGCACCATCTGCAAGGTGATCTGTGGGATGCCCACCGCCGGACACAGGTCGTAGCTGGGCACCACCACCGCAGCACCCATGCCGTGCAAGGCCGGTGCGACAAAGGAATGATCGCTCTTGTCGAGCGCACGCCAGTAGCCACCGTGGATAAACACCACGACCGGCGCCCCCGGTCGTTCGGCCGCGAAGACGTCCAAGCGCTCACGGCCGCTCAGGCCGTAGCGCAGGTCCAAGGCGCAGCGCATCTGCACACGGGCCTGCGCCGAATCGCGCAACCAGCGTTCGGCGTGCTCAGGGAAAGCCGGAACCAACGCGCGGTTGTTGTACATCTGTTCCAGCCAAACCGGGTCATTGAGTTTCATGGGCGCTCCTGCTTGAGTCGATATTTGGTCCAGTCGCGATCTTGGCACAAAGCCTGGGCCGGGATTTCCAGCGAGACAGAAACCGAAATTTCGTGTATTCTGTATACAGAACACAATTCAAGCCATGCCCCAGCTGATTCAACTCGAAACCACACCCGACCTGGTCGAGCAAGTCAGACTCGCCCTGCTCGACGCCATTTGCGATGGGTCTTTGGCACCCGGTGAGCGCATCACCCAGGAAGAAATAGCCGACCAACTGGCTGTCTCACGCCAGCCCGTGCTGCAGGCCCTGAGGCTGCTCAAGCGTGACGGCTTGATCATGGATGCGCCCGGGCGTGGCGTGCTGGTGGCCCCGCTTGACGGGCAGCAGCTCATACGCATCTACCAAGTGCGCGGAGCGCTCGATGCGCTGGCGGCCCGCTTGGCCGCACAGGGGCGCTTTCGCATGCCCACTGAAATCATCTCCAGCGGGCGCCAGGCTCTGAAGGGGGGGCAAATCAAAGCCATGCTCGAGGCCGACGCACGGTTTCACGGCGCCATCTACGAGGCCTCGGGCAACCCGCTGATTGCACAAAGCGCCCAATTGCACTGGGCGCATATACGCCGCGCCATGGGTGCAGTGCTCCAAGTCTCAAGCATGCGGGCCTCCATCTGGGACGAGCACGAAACCATGGCCAGGGCCATCGCACAAGGCGATGCCGATCTCGCCGAAGAACTCACACGCAGCCATGCACAAGAAGCAGGCAGCAACCTGGCTCGGCTGTTGCCTCCTGAGCGCAGCAGCGCACCGGCCTGACCTCTTAAAACATTCCTCCCACTGACTGAACCAGGAGACCGACCATGCGACTGAGCGCACAACAGCTCGAACAATTCGACCGCGAGGGCTACCTATTTTTTCCCGGTCTTTTCACACCGCAAGAAACCCGCACGCTGACTGATGCGGTGCCCGAGCTCTACAGCCGCCGCGAAGCCTACAACGTGC
>JAJTGH010000046.1:0-7461 GCA_021299555.1 Comamonadaceae bacterium | reverse complement strand
CCACATGTACAGCGAGCCCTTTGCCAAGCTGGCCCGCCACCCGCGCATGATCGAGCCGGTGCAAGACCTCTTCGGCGAGAAGCTGTACATGCACCAGTTCAAGATCAACGGCAAGATGGCCTTCGAGGGCGATGTCTGGCAGTGGCATCAGGACTACGGCACCTGGCTCAATGACGACATGATGCCCACCGAGCGGGCCATGAACGTGGCCATCTTCCTGGATGACGTCAACGAATTCAATGGCCCGCTGATGTTCATTCCCGGCAGCCACAAAAAGGGCGTGGTCGACGCCAAGCATGACCTGACCACCACCAGCTACCCGCTGTGGACCGTGAGCAATGACCTGATCACGCAACTGGTCGAGCGCGCCGGCGGCAAACAGGGCGGCATCGTCAGCCCCACTGGCCCCGCCGGCTCGATGATCCTGTTCCACAGTTGCCTGGTGCACGCCTCCACCAGCAACCTCTCGCCCTGGAACCGGGTCAGCGTCTACCTGAGCCTGTGCGCAGTGTCCAACCACATCCGCCGCTTCAAGCGCCCCGAATACATCGCCCACCGCGACTTCACCCCCATCGATTGCCTGCCTGACGATTGCCTGCGCCAGCCTTACCCGGTCGATCTGCCCTGGAAAAACGGCATGCCCGGCAGTGCCCTGGTCACTTCCACCGAACCGATCGACAGCAGCAAGAAGGCCGCCTGATGAATCTCCACGCCAAACTGCAGCAGCGTGCCGCTGCCGGCAAGCCCATTCGCATCGTGCTGATTGGTGCCGGTAAGTTCGGCTCCATGTACCTGGCCCAAGTGCCACGGACGCCCGGCGTGCATCTGCTGGCCATCGCCGATCTCGCGCCCGACACCGCCCGCGCCAACCTCAAGCGTGTGGGCTGGCGGCCGGAGCAAACACAGGCCAGCAGCATGGACCATGCGCTCAAAAGCGGTCAGACCTGGATCACAGACGATTGGCAGGCCATCGTGAGCCACCCGCATGTCGATGTGGTGGTCGAATGCACGGGCAATCCGATTGCTGCGGTGGCCCACTGCCTCAAGGCCTTCGAACATGGCAAACATGTGGTCAATGTGACGGTCGAGGCCGATGCCTTTTGCGGGCCCCTGCTGGCGCGCAAGGCCGAGCAAGCCGGTGTGGTCTATTCCATGGCTTTTGGTGATCAGCCCGCACTCATATGCGATCTGGTCGACTGGGCACGCACCTGTGGCTTTCCGGTGGTGGCCGCCGGGCGCGGCCACAAGTGGCTGCCACATTTTTGCGAATCCACCCCAGAGACGGTCTGGGGCTACTACGGGCTCACCCCGCAACAGGCGGTGCGCGGCGCTCTCAACCCCAAGATGTTCAACAGCTTCCTCGACGGCTCCAAGCCCTCGATCGAGTCGACCGCGGTCTCCAATGCCACCGGCCTGGCCGTACCGAGCAACGGCCTGCTCTACCCCCCGGCGAGCGTGGAAGACATCCCCTACGTCACCCGGCCGCGCAGCGAAGGCGGCGTGCTTGAGCGCAAAGGCATGGTCGAGGTGATTTCATCGCTCGAGGCCGATGGCCGCAAGATCCCGTATGACATCCGCATGGGTGTGTGGGTGACGGTCGAGGCCGAGACCGAATACATCAAAAACTGCTTTGAAGAATACAACGCCCACACCGATCCGAGCGGGCGCTATTTCACGCTGTACAAGCGCTGGCACCTGATCGGCCTGGAAGTGGGCGTCTCGGTGGCCAGCGTCGCCCTGCGGGGCGAGCCCACCGGGGTGGCCACCGGATGGAACGCCGATGTGGTGGCCACGGCCAAGCGGGATCTCAAGCCTGGCGAAATGCTCGACGGCGAAGGCGGCTACACAGTCTGGGGAAAGCTGCTGCCTGCGCAGACTTCGTCGGCCATGGGCGGCCTGCCCCTGGGACTGGCCCATCAGGTCAAACTGGTGCGCGCAGTCAAAAAAGGACAAAGTCTGACTTGGGACGACGTGGCCATGGACACCCGCACCGACGCGTTCAAGGTGCGCCAGGAGATGCAAGCCATGTTTGCCCCCCAAATGGCCCGAGCCGCCTGAATCCTGCTTGCTGGTGCCGCGCTTACGCGGCGATCGGTTTAGACTCACCGGCTTTGCTTTAACTGGAGCACCATCTTGCGCATTGCCACCTACGAACATCAAGGCCAGCGGCGGGTCGGTCAGGTGTCGGCCGACGGCGGACAAGTCACAGCCTTTGCACTGGACGCAAACCGGGCCCATTTGGGGGCCTTGAGCCTGATCGAAAGGGGTGACTGGAACGCCCTGCCCTTGCAAGGTCAGGCCGTGTCTACGGGTCAGGTCAAGCTGCTGGCGCCGATACCGCAGCCCAGGCGCAATGTGTTTTGCGTCGGCCGCAACTACCATGAGCATGCCAAGGAACTGCGCGACTCGGTATTCAAGAACAACAATGCCAACGTGGCCGCCTGGCCGATCGTGTTCACCAAAGTGCCCGAATGTGTGGTGGGCCCAAACGACGATGTGCACCTACCTGGCGGCATTACCGAGCAGATCGACTACGAATCAGAGCTGGCCGTGGTCATCGGCACAGGAGGCAAAAACATCCGCAAAGAAGATGCGCTCAAACACATCTTTGGCTACACCATCGTCAACGACGTGACCGCACGCGATGTTCAAATGCGTCACCAGCAGTGGGACCTGGGCAAGTCTTTCGACACGTTTTGTCCCATGGGCCCCTGGATCGTGACCGCCGACGAGCTTGACGGCACAAACACCCGGGTACGCGGCTGGGTCAACGGTCAGTTGCGCCAAGACGGCCGCACGAGCGACCTGATCTTCGACATCCCAACGTTGATCGAAACCTGCTCGCGGGGCATCACCTTGTACCCGGGCGATGTGATTGCCACTGGCACTCCAGCGGGCGTGGGCATGGGACTCGATCCACCGCAGTACCTCAAGAGCGGCGATGTGGTGCGCGTACAAATCGACGGCATCGGAGCCATCGAAAACCGTTTCGTCTGACGCTGACGCCCGCGCTTTCGCCGGGACACCAAGCTCAGCGCTTGATGGCAAAGCTGGCAAGCATCTGTTCGCCCTGCTTTTGCAGTTGTTCCTGCATTTGCGTGAACAAGGTCTTGGACTGCTCGACGTATGACCCCATCACGCTTTGCATCACCGGGGACTGGCTGCCGACGAACTGAGCCCACAGCTCGGGGTTCAGCCCCTTGGACTGCTCGCTGAGTTTGGCTTGCAACTCCATGAAGGTCTGGATATTTTTCTCAAGGTAGTTGCCCATCACGCCCTGCATGGCGTTGCCATAAAAACGGATGATGTTGGACAGCAGGTCCTCGGTGAACATCGGGGCCCCACCGGCTTCTTCTTCCAAAATGATCTGCAGCAAGATGCTGCGCGTGAGGTCGTCACCGGTCTTGGCGTCCTTGACCGCAAAAGCCGTTCGGGTCATGACCAACTGCTTGACATCAGACAGCGTGATGTAGGCCGAGCTGCTCGTGTCGTAGAGGCGGCGGTTTGGATACTTCTTGATGGTTCGAGGCGCTGCGGCCATGGGCTGATCGGCCAGATGCTCCTGCGCCGCAGATGCGGATGCAGTTGCAGATTGCTTGCGGGCCTGCTTCCTGGCAGGCGTGACCGGGGACTTCGAGCCAGAGGGCTCGGGCGATGACTTGGACTGCTTGCTGGACAAAAGTATCCTTCCTGGCTCGGCAAACCTTCCAGGCTGCCAATCCTCTGCCCCATTCTATGGATCGCACGCCAAAGAGGTCAGCCGTGGTTTACCCTGCTGTTTCAGCCAATCGGGCAAACCAGCGCGCTCCAGGCAGTCAGGGTTTGGACGCGGCCCAGACAAAGTCTGCGCCACCGCGTGAGCAGGGTCAGCGCGCAAAGCGCCCTGGCTTGCGCCCGGCCTCACGGCCGCCGCCGGGCGGGCGCGCGAAATCAGGGCGCGGGGCAAAACTCTCCCCGCGTCCTTCAAAGCGGGGATCAAAGCTGCGCTCGCGCCGTGTTGCTCCAGGCACAGGTGCCACGGGGGAGCGATCGCGCGAGGCGAATTGACGGTCGTCCCTGCGCGGCTCATCACGGCGTGCATCCTCACGGCGTGGATCAACTCGCCTCGCACCGCGGTCTGCAAAGTTGCGCTCGCCGCCCCATCCCATGCCCTGTCCGCTGCGCGGTGCTGCCCCACGCGCAGGCGGCCGACCACCGGGCCCGCTGCGAGGGGGGCGCTGCTCGAACGACGATGGGAAGCGCTGGCGCGGCTCCAGGCCCGCAATGACCGAGGGCTTGAAAGCCTGGCGGGTGTAGTGCTCGATGTCGGCAATGCGCCTGCGATCACGAAACTCCGCAATGGTGATCGCCTCACCGCTGCGGCCGGCACGGCCGGTGCGACCGATGCGGTGAACATAGTCTTCGGCCTTCATGGGCAAACCGAAATTGATCACGTGCGAAATACTGGGCACATCCAGGCCGCGGGCGGCCACGTCGGTGGCCACCAGAATTTGCACCCGGCCCTCGCGGAAGGCCGAAAGCCGGCGATTGCGCAGCCCCTGACTCAGCGCGCCATGCAAGGCAACGGCATGAAAGCCGTCTTGCACCAGGTCACTGGCCAGCCCATCGCATTCAATTTGCGTGGAAGCAAAAACCACCGCCTGGGCAATGCTCGTGTCGCGCAGCCAGTGGTCAAGCAGCTTGCGCTTGTGCTCCAAGTTGTCGGCCCAGTGCAAGGTTTGCTTGATCGACAGGTGCTTGTCTTGGGGCGTGTCGATTTCAATGCGCTGCGGCTCGCGCATCACCCGCGTGGCCAGCTGCATGATGCGCGGCGCAAACGTGGCACTGAACATCATGGTCTGCTCGCGCGCATGGGTCAATTGGTGAATTTCAGCCAAATCGTCGGCAAAACCAAGATCGAGCATGCGGTCGGCCTCATCGACCACCAGGAAACTGACCTGATCGAGCTTGATCTGCATGCTGCGCTGCAGATCAAGCAAGCGACCCGGTGTGGCCACCACCAGATTGGCATTTTGCAATTTGGCAATTTGCAATGGGTAGGGCATGCCGCCGACGACATTGGCGATGCGCAGGCCCCTGCAATGGCGCACCAGATCGATCGCGTCTGCGCAGACCTGTTGGGCCAGCTCGCGGGTCGGGCACAAAATAAGAGCGCCCGGTGTGGCCGCTTTGAAGTGACGCGGGTTGGTCGGGTCCTTGCGCTTGGGGCGCTTGGGCGCCGCCTCGCCTCGCGCCAGAGCCTCAGCGGTCAAGCGAGCAAATTGGGCACGTTCGCGCTCTTCTTGCTCGCGCTGCTGCTTGAGCAGGGTGTGCAAGACCGGCAACAAAAACGCAGCGGTCTTGCCGCTGCCGGTCTGACTTGAAACCATCAAATCGGTGAACTGACCGCCCGCACTGGCCAAGCCGGCCATCGCACGCGGAATCGTCGCCTGTTGTACGGCTGTGGGCTGGGTAAAACCCAAATCCGCGACCGCTTGCAGCAATTCTGGCGCCAGGGCGAGGTGCCCAAAAGCGCTGGGCGCGACGGCCGATGAGCCCAGGGGAGCATCACTGTCGGACTCGGTCAGCGTGTTGATTTCTTGCGCGCTCAGTTCGAGGTCGCGCGCCAGTACAGCATCCATCATCATTAAAGTCTCACGGTATGGCAGTGCCAGGAGACTGGCTCCGGCAAGCAGCCCAAGAACCTTCGCGCAGCGAAGGGCTCGTTGGTGGTTAATAAACATCAACCATCAAACGATACGAGGACCTGAGGGTCTTCACAGCCCTTCTTGGAAAGGCTTGAGGCGTGAGGCGGATGTGCAAACCCTGAATCTTTCGACTCAAGAAGCTCTGATTATGGCACAGGCAATCAGGGTTTGCGCTAGGGAGACAGAGAACTGGCATGGCCGGATGATGTATGCACAAACCTGATACCTGATATCGCAGTTAAGTATGCAAGCGTTCAAAGACAAGACCTTGACAGTCGGCATCGCTGCCGTGTTACTGAGCGCAGCGTCTTTTTATCTTCTTTGCAAGGTCAACGATCTGGTGTTTCAGGAACTTGTTTACTCGCACGGAGTGAGCTGGATTTTTATACCCAGCGGCCTTCGCATGGCACTGGTGCTGCTGCTTGGAGCCAAAGGGGCCGTCGGTGTGATGCTGGGCAGCTTGATGGTCGGTCTGGGCCGCGGTCAGAGCCTGGAAGTGACAGTGGCCGCGGCCATCTTGTCCGGCCTGGCGCCTTGGCTGGCACGCGCAATCTGCATCCGTTTCCTCGATCTGCATGCCGATCTGCGCAACCTCAGCGGAAAGCTGCTGCTCATGATGGCGCCCCTGTTTGCGCTGATCAGCGCGGTCATGCATCAATGGCTTTACGTCAGTGCCGGGCTGAGCGCGAGCTTCCTGGAGGGGACCTTGGTCATGGCCCTGGGCGACCTCTTGGGGGCAGTGCTTGTGCTGTATGCCCTTAAATGGGTGCTCTCGCGCCGGTTTTAAAGGGCCGGCCGGGAGGGTGGGCTACAGTCAGGGCCCGATTCGAAACATTCACGAAACCATGACCCAGTCCATTGCCAGGGGGCACATCGTCATCGTGGGCGCCGGGCCCGTGGGCCTGACACTGGCCTACGGACTGAGCCGCCACGGCATCGCGGTCACCGTGATCGAGTCCGAGTTGAGCGTCTCGCGCCAGCTGCGCGCCTCCACCTTTCACCCGCCGACGCTGGACATGCTCGAAGCCTGGGGCATTACCGAGGTGCTGATCGAAAACGGCCGCATCACGCCCACCTGGCAAATCCGTCTGCATGAAACCGGCGAGCACGTGACCTTCGACCTGTCTGTGCTGGCCAACGATACAGCGCACCCGTATCGCCTGCAGTGCGAGCAGGCTGTGCTGAGCGACGCACTCGAAGCGCGACTGCGCAGCCAGAGGGGCGTGCGCATGCTGCGCGGTGCCACGGTGACAGATCTGGGCCAATCGAGCGATCAAGCCTGGGTCGAACTGCAGGCTGCTGGTGGGGCTGAGACAGAGCGCATCGAGGCCGACTATGTGGTGGGCTGCGACGGCGCGCACAGCGTGGTGCGCAAAGCGATCGGATCGACCTTCGATGGCACGACCTACCCAGACACCACCTTGCTGGTGACCTCACATTTTGATTTTTCGACGCTCTGGCCCGATCTGGCAGGCGTGAACTACATCTGGCAAGACGATGGCACCTACAGCCTGCTGCACTTGCCCAAGTTGTGGCGAATAAGCCTGCACCCCATGGCCGACAAGCCGATGGAAGAAGAGGCACAGAGCGAGCGCATCGTGGCGCGGCTGCGCGCTCTTTTTGGGTCAGAGCACGATTTTGCGCTGCAAGAGGTGCGCCCCTACCGGGTCCACAAGCGCCTGGCATCGCGCTGGCGCCTGGGGCGACTTTTCATTGCGGGTGATGCCGCGCACCTGAACAATCCCAAGGGCGGAATGGGCATGAACGGCGGCAT
>JAJTGH010000045.1:963-14871 GCA_021299555.1 Comamonadaceae bacterium | reverse complement strand
TGCTTGACCGCGGCCACCGCCAGCGCACCGGCGGGCTCGACGATGCTGCGCGTGTCCACAAACACGTCCTTGATGGCCGCGCACACCGCGTCGGTGTCGACCGTGATGAACTCATCGACCAGGCCCCGGCTGATGCGCAAGGTCTCCTCGCCCACCAGCTTGACCGCCGTGCCGTCTGAAAACAGCCCCACCTCGGCCAAGGCCACGCGCCGCCCGGCCGCCACCGACTGCATCATGGCGTTTGAATCGTTCATCTGCACGCCGATCACCCGCACCTCGGGTCGCACCGCCTTGATGTAATTGGCCACGCCCGAGATCAAGCCGCCGCCGCCGATGGCCACAAACACCGCATCGAGCCGATCGCCCGTGCTCTGGATCTGGCGCAAGACCTCCATGGCTATCGTGCCCTGGCCGGCGATCACGTCCGGGTCGTCGAAGGGGTGGACAAAGGTCAGGCCCTTCTTTTTTTCCAGCAAGGCAGCGTGTTCGTGGGCGTCGGAATAGCTGTCGCCATGGAGCACCACCTCGCCGCCCAAGCCGCGCACAGCGTCGATCTTGAGCTGCGGCGTGGTCACCGGCATGACGATCACCGCCCGCGTGCCCAGCTTGCGCGCGCTCAGTGCCACGCCCTGCGCATGGTTGCCCGCCGAGGCGCAGATCACGCCTTTTTTGAGCTGCGCCGCGCTCAGGTGCGCCATCTTGTTGTAGGCCCCGCGCAGCTTGAAGCTGAACACCGGCTGCTGGTCTTCGCGCTTGAGCAACACCGTATTGCCCAGCCTCTGACTCAGATTGCGCGCCACTTCCAGAGGCGACTCCACCGCCACGTCGTAGACGCGCGCCGTCAGAATTTTCTTGAGGTAGTCCTCGGGTTGAAGTGCGCGTGCGGCTTTGGCGGGAGCAAGGGTCTTGGGCATGGCGATCTCGGAGTAACCTGAAATCATAAGCCCCTTGAATGCGGGGGCACCCATGAAAAAACAGGCCCGGGCTTTGAGACCCGGACCTGTAAACCACCCTTGCACAGGAGTGGAGGAGACAAGCGGTGCAACAATCGGGGCCTTCGCAATAAGAACCGTCTCAGGGACTGTCTTGAGGGACCGTCTTGCCGCTTGCAAATCATTTTACGGATCAGTTGTTGCGCTGCAACATCCAAACAGACACAAACGAGACTTTTGGCCGCTTTTTAGCCCACTCATCAACAACTTGAAAGACATCAATTCATGGAATGCATAGTCAGCTGGGGCGGCAACCCCGCCACGCCGGGCCAGGGTTCGGCCATGTCCTTCGTGGCGCAAACCGGAAGCGGCCACATGCTCGTGATGGACGGCGCGCCCGACGCGGCCAAGCCTGAAAACGGCGGCGCCAACCTCGCCCCCCGCCCCCTGGAAACCGTGCTCGCCGGCACCGGCGGCTGCACCGCCTACGACGTGGTGCTCATCCTCAAGCGCGGCCGCCACGACGTGCGCGGCTGCAGCGTGCAACTCAAAGCCGATCGGGCCGAATCCGACCCCAAAGTTTTCACCCAGATCCACATGCACTTTGTGGTCACCGGCCGCAACCTGCCGGCCAGCGCCGTGGAGCGAGCCATCGCCATGAGCCACGACAAATACTGCTCGGCCAGCATCATGCTGGCCAAGACGGCAAACATCACCACGAGTTTTGAGGTTGCGGAATTGGCTTGAAGGGCGGATCGGGGCTTGACCGGGGCTCCATTGCATTGAGCGCAAGCTCACCGCACCACCCCCGATTGGCGGGCAACGCGCAGCACCGGAGCGTCGGGCGTGTCGGGGTCACTGAGCAACACATCGATCTTGCGGTCGCCGAGCTCGCGGATCAGGGACGCGTAAATCTGCCCCAGCGCAGTGGCCCGATTGCCGACGAGATGCGGCGTTTCGAACAGCAGATCAATGTCGCCACCGCGCTGCATGTCGTCAGCGCGCGAACCAAACAAGATCACGCGCGCGTCGTCACCAGCACCCGCTGGGCGACCGATTTGATGGCTTGAACCTGATTTTGGGCGAGGCGCATGTGGCAATTGTCAGAGACAACCCTCGCGCCTAGACCCGGTGCGCCGTTGTCGTCATGACCTTGGCCGAGGCCTTCATCAGGGCCTGCACCGGCCCGGGCAGGGGCACGGCGCCGGCCTTGGCGGCGTCTGAGGCGTGGCGCGCCTCGTCGTCCATCATCTGGGCCACGATGGCATGGGAAGCCTGATCGGCCGCGGGCAGGCGGTCCAGGTGGCCGGCCAGGTGGGACTCCACCTGGCGCTCTGTTTCCTGCAAAAAGCCCAGGCTCACCCCATCGCCCAGGCGCCCGGCCACCAGACCCAGGCCAAAGGCGCCGGCATACCACAGCGGATTGAGCAGCGAAGGCCGAGCGCCCAGCTCATTGAGCCGCTCGCGCGTCCAGGCCAGGTGGTCTTCTTCTTCCCGGCCAGCCTGCTCGAAATGGCGGCGCAGGTGGGCGTCGCGGGTGCTCAAGGCCTGGGCCGCATAAAGCGCCTGGGCACAGACCTCGCCCACATGGTTGACCCGCATCAGCGCCCCAGCCTCGGCCCGCTCGGCCGCAGTCAAATCCGTGGCCGGCAAACCGCAGGCCGGACTGGGCCGACGGGCGCGGGGAGCGGCAAAAAGGGTGCGCAATGCGCCATCGGCTGCGCTCAAAAGGGTGTCGGTCAGGGTCATGGGGCAAAACGTCTGGGGCAGGAAGCAAAAAGCGGCAAAACCGCCCACCAGACAGTGTAGGCCGCCCGCAAGCCCGGGCTTTGTTGCACCCCCACAACGAAACACGGCTTTTTTAGGCCCATACCTTTGCCATGCGGATCAGCCTCTGTTGCAATAGCTCCAGCTTCCTAATCGGAGCTTGGCCCGAGGACTTGAGTCCCCGGAGCCTCATGTTCAACTTTGGAGATCTCTCAAATGAAAAAATCCCTGATTGCTTTGGCTGCTCTGGCAGCTGTCGGTGCGGTGTCCGCCCAGTCGAGCGTGACGATGTATGGCCGTATGGACTTGGGCTGGGGCACTGCCACGACCAAATCCGCAACCGGCGCCCAGGACAAGACCACGGGCTTGGTGGACGGCACGCAGACGTCCAGCGCGATCGGCTTTCGCGGCACTGAGGACCTCGGTGGCGGCCTGACCGCCGGCTTCAACCTGGAGCAGGGTTATTCGGCCACCCAGTCAAACGGCTGGAACATGCGTACCGGCTCGTCAGGGCACCAAGTGACCAATGGCGGCGCCATGTCCACCGGGACCATGCGCGAAGGCAATCTTTCCCTGCGTGGCGGTTTCGGCCTGGTCCAAGTTGGTACCCTCCAGTGGAGCGCTGGCTACACGGTCTCGAGCCGTTGGGGTATGTTTGCTGAGGGCTTTGGCGGCGGCGAAGCCCACACCACCATGCCTGCACGTATCACCGGTCTGAGCTGGACCTCGCCCGTCATGAGCAATACCACCGTGACCCTGCAGCACGGCAGCGCACACGGTCAGCGCACCGACCGTGAGTCTGCAGCCGACGCTGCCGATGGCCTGCGCAAGAACAAGGAAGCCCGCACCGGCTTCAACATCCAGCACACCGCTGGCCCGCTGTATCTTGGCGCGGCATATGAGAGCACTGCCGTTGACAAAATCGCCAACGCCGCAGCCACCACCAATGCTTACGGCGGTACGGTAGCAGCCGGTTCCACCGCGAATCGCACCGAAAAAGCCTGGACCGTGGCCGCCAACTACGACTTCGGCGTGGCTGTCGTGCGCGCCATGATGGTTGAGCGTGACAATGGCGCAGCCACTGCGGTCAAGACATCTGGCAGGGGCGTTTCTGTGGCCGTGCCCATGGGCGCGCTGACACTGGGGGTGGCGACCGGGATGATCGAAGTCAAAACGGGTGGCACAACCACCAGCGATGTTTCGGGTCACCAGCTCAACGCTCGCTACAACCTGAGCAAGCGCACCAACCTGTACATCCACTACGGTACCGACAAGGACTCTGCAAATACATCTGCGACCACCCAAACCAGCAAGCGTACCCGCACCATCGCTGGCCTGGTCCACACTTTCTAATTCCCTCGCTGGCCACAAGCCAGCTTGAGATTTAGCGAGTATCCAAACCCCGCCTGGGCAACCCGGCGGGTTTTTTTTCGTGGGCTCTTGCTGTTGTTGGAGCGCCGCCCGATCAGACCGGCCAGGCCACGCCCTGTTCGCTCAAAATGGCGTCCAGCGGCACGTCGTGCGGCTCGCTTCGCAGGTCGGGCAAATAGCCGATGCTGTAGCCCAGGCCCACGGTCACGGGCTTGGGTGCGTAGCTGGCCAGCGTCCGGTCGTAAAAGCCGCCGCCATAGCCCAGGCGGTAGCCGCCCGGCCCCCAGCCCACGCAGGGCACCAGCAGCAGCGTGGGCACCACCGGCTCGGTGTCTTTGGGTTTGGGAATGCCGTAGGCGTCTTCGGCCATGGGGCAGCCGGGGTACCAGGCATGAAAGCTCAGGGTGCGGGTTTCCTTGTTGACCACCGGCAAGCCGATCTTGCGCGGCAGGCGCTGCGCCAGGCTCTCGCCGGCCATCTGCACGGAGGCACCGGCCGGCGTTGGTGGGCTTGCCAGCGAGGGCGCGAGCAGTGCATCTTCTTGCCAGCGGTACAGTGCGGGCAAAGGGTCGAATTCGCCCTTGATCGGCCAGTAGGCGCCTATCACGGCATCGGTTCGCCCCACCAGCCAGATGCGCAGTACCCGTTGCAGCGACTCGGCGCGTTGCAGCCGATCGGGCAAATTGAGTCTTTGTTCAACAAGTGATTTGCGGGCGCTTTGTTTGTCCATAATCTGCCCATGCTAACGAAATTTTTTCTCGGCGCTTGCCTGCTGACCGCGGCGATGCTGGCCCAGTCTGCCACCGCCCAGAGCGCCGCCCCGGCCTTGAGCGCTGCCGACCAGGCCCTGCACGATGCCAGACAGGCTTTCGAGCGCGGCGACAAGGCCCGCTTGCAGGCGATCATGCCCCAGGTGCGCGGCCACCTGCTCGAGCCTTGGGCGGCCTATTGGGACATGCGTTTGCGCCTGGCCGAGGCCACGCCCGCGCAAATACGGGAATTTTTGAACCGCTGGGCCGGCAGCTACCAGGAGGACCGCCTGCGCAACGACTGGCTGCTCCTGCTGGGGCAGCGCCGTGACTGGGTCACCTTTCAGACCGAGCTGCCTGCTTACCGCATGAACGACGACCCTGAGGTGCGGTGCTACGCGCTGTGGGTTGAACATTTGCGCACACCCGGCGCGGGCAGCGCGCGTCTGGCCCAGGAGGTGCGTCGCCTCTGGCATGCGCAGCGCGAGGCCGACGACGGCTGCAAGAGCGCCGCGCGCCAACTGCACGAAGACCGGCAGTTGCCCGCACTCGAGGTCTGGCGCAAAGCAAGGCTGGCCATGGAGGCCAACAGGCCGCGCATGGTGCGCGATGCGGTGGAGATGGTCGCGCCCGATGCTGCCAGTCTGTTGGCCCAGATTCAGAGCGATCCAGCGCGCTTCCTGCGCGACAAGTCGTTGGCCATCACGCGCCAGCGCAAAGAGCTGATCACTCTGGCGCTCATACGGCTGTCGGGCAGCGACGGCCAGGGTGCGGCCGAGCAGCTGAGCAAAAAATGGGGCCCGCAGCTCACCGCGGAAGAGCGCAACTGGGTCTGGGGCAGCATCGCCCGGCGCTCGGCCATGCGGCTCGAGCGCGAGGCCATGGATTACTACGCCCAAGTCAGCCGCGATGGCGATCTGAGCGACGACATGCTGGCCTGGAAGGTTCGCGCGGCCCTGCGGGCGGGCAACGAGCCCCAGTGGCCGCAGGTGCTCGCTGCCACAGCGGCCATGAGCGAGGCCGCCAGCAAAGACCCGACCTGGGTTTATTGGCGCGCCAAAGCGCTCATGGCCACCGCGCCGGCCGTCCCCATTGCAGGGGCCGGTGCGCCGGCCAGCCCTGCGCTGCATGCCGGTCCACTGTCGTCGGCGCCGGGCTCGACCGCGGGGGCCACTTCTCCCCAGCGGGCTCAGGCGCTGGTGTTGCTGCAGTCCATCGCGTCGGTGCGCGGTTTTTACGAGCAACTTGCGCTCGAAGAGCTGGGCCAGCGCATTGCCTTGCCGGGCAAGCCAGCGCCACTGACGCCTCAGGAGCGCGAGGCGGCTGCGCAAAACCCTGGCCTGCAGCGCGCCCTGCACGCCATTGCCATTGGCCTGCGCAGCGACGGCGTGCGCGAGTGGAACTACAGCATCAGCCTGCACCGCCCCGGGGGCCTCAACGACCGAGAATTGCTCGCCGCGGCCCAACTGGCCTGCGATCGCGCCGTTTGGGACCGCTGCATCAACACCAGCGAGCGCACCCGGGGCGAGATCGACATCGATCAGCGCTTTCCCACGCCCATGCGCGAGACGCTGCTCAAGCGCACCCGCGAGGTCGGTCTGGATGCCGCCTATGTGTACGGGCTGATCCGCCAGGAGAGCCGATTCATCATGGACGCACGATCGCATGTGGGCGCCGCAGGGCTGATGCAGATCATGCCGGCGACCGCCCGCGAAACGGCGAGGCACATCGGGCTCAATGGCTTTACGCCCAACCAGATCAACGACCGCGACGTGAACATCACCATCGGCACCGCCTACCTCAAGCGCGCGCTCGACGACTTTGGCGGCTCCATGGCCCTGGCCGCCGCCGCCTACAACGCCGGCCCCGGCCGGCCGCGCGCGTGGCGCAATGGCCCAGTACTCGACGCGGCCATCTGGGCTGAAAACGTGCCGTTTAACGAGACGCGGGACTACGTCAAGAAAGTGCTGTCCAACGCCACGGTCTACTCTGCCGTGCTCACCGGACAGCCGCAGTCGCTGCGCGCGCGCCTGGGCACCGTCGGTCCGCGTGAGGCCGGCGCCGCGCCGATCGACACCAAGATGCCCTGAGCCGGCCGAGCGGCTCGTTGAACCCCTTGGCCCCTTGGCCCCTTGGCCCTTTGGCCCTTTGGGTGGGGGTAAGGGCGGCGGCCTGCAACTCCACGGGCGTTTGTCTGATACCCCACAAGCGCCTCAACAAACCAGCCGGCGGCACAATGCAGGCCATGGTGCAAAAAGTTCTGGTTCTCGGCGGTACAGGCTTTGTCGGTCGTCACGTCTGCGAAAAGCTCGCCCGCCTGCAAATTGCAATCACCGTGCCGACCCGCCGGCGCAACCGTGGCAGTGCGGTGGCCACCCTGCCGACCCTGCAACTGGTCGAGGCGGACATTCATGATCCAACGTGCCTGCAAGAACTGGTGACAGGGCACGACGCGGTGGTCAATCTGGTAGCCATCTTGCAAGGCAACGAGGCCGCGTTCGAGCGTACCCATGTTCAGTTGTCTGAAAAACTGGCCCGCGCCTGCGAGCAAGCCGGCGTGCGGCGCGTGGTGCATGTCAGTGCCCTGGGCGCTGACATTCGCAACCCACAGGCCTTGCCTTCCATGTACTTGCGCAGCAAATCGCGCGGTGAACAGGTGCTGCACCGGGCCGCGCTCGATCTGACCCTGATCCGCCCGAGCGTGATCTTTGGCGCCGAAGACAGATTCCTCAACACCTTTGCCGATCTGCAGCAGCTGGCGCCCTTCGTGCCGCTGGCCGGTGCCCACTCCCGCCTGCAGCCGGTCTGGGTGGAAGATGTGGCATCGGCGGTGGTGGCCTGTTTGGCGGGGCCGCACGCTCAGGGCAGCATTTTTTTTTTTAATGATACGGCGACCACCGAGATCTACACGCTGGCCCAGCTGGTCGGGCTGGCCGGGCGCATCGGCGGTGTGGCCCATGGCCGAGGCAGACCGGTGTTTGCGCTGCCCGACGTGCTGGCGCGCATCCAGGCCCGCCTGATGGAACTCATGCCCGGCGAGCCGCTGCTCAGCCGCGACAACCTGGACTCGCTGACCGTGCCCAATGTGGCCACCGGCCATCATCCGGGCCTGCAGGCGCTGGGCATCACCGCCGCATCGCTGCTGGCCATTGCACCGGGCTACCTGGGGCACAAAGGCCGGCGCAGCGGCCTGATGGCTTTGCGCCAGGGTCGGTGAACCTGGCCTGGGTTTTTCAGGCCCGGTTGCCGCGCGGGCGCGGCCCCTACACTTGCCCCGTATGAAGATCTATCAGGTTGGCGGTGCGGTGCGCGATGCCCTGTTGGGCTTGCCAGTGCACGACCGCGACTGGGTGGTCGTGGGCGCCGCACCCCAGGAGCTGATCGCGCTGGGCTACCTGCCGGTGGGCAAAGATTTCCCCGTCTTCCTGCACCCGCAAAGCCGCGAGGAATACGCCCTGGCCCGCACCGAGCGCAAGACCGCGCCGGGCTATCACGGCTTTGCGGTGCATGCGGCACCCGGCGTCACCCTTGAAGAAGACCTGGCCCGGCGCGATCTGACCATCAATGCGATCGCGC
Organism: Comamonadaceae bacterium; assembly: GCA_021299555.1. Lineage (GTDB taxonomy): Bacteria > Pseudomonadota > Gammaproteobacteria > Burkholderiales > Burkholderiaceae_C > Polaromonas. The sequence goes on along the minus strand of JAJTGH010000045.1, from coordinate 6,476 downwards.
AAGACGAAGGCGGCCAGATCATCGATCCGCACGGCGGGCGCCGCGACCTGCAAGCGCGTCTGCTGCGCCATGTGACGCCCGCCTTTGCGGAAGACCCGGTGCGCATCTTGCGCGTAGCCCGTTTTGCTGCGCGCTTTACCGATTTTTCAGTGGCCCCCGAAACCACGGCGCTGATGTGCCAGATGGTCGACTCCGGCGAGGTCGATCACCTGGTGCCCGAGCGCGTCTGGCAAGAGCTCTCCAGCGCCCTGATGCAGCCGCGGCCCTCGCAGTTCTTTGATGTCATGCGCTCCTGCGGCGCACTCGCACGGCTGCTGCCCGAGGTCGATCGCCTCTGGGGGGTGCCGCAAACGCCCGAGCACCATCCTGAGATCGACACCGGCGTGCACCTGATGATGGTGCTCGACCAGGCCGCCCTGATGAACCAGCCTTTGCCAGTGCGTTTCGCTTGCCTGGCCCACGATCTGGGCAAGGGCACTACGCCGGCCGATATGCTGCCTCGGCACCTGGGCCATGAGGAGCGCGGCGCACGGCTGCTGCGTGGCCTGTGCGATCGGCTGCGCGTACCCACCGAATGCCGCGAGTTGGCCGATGTGGTCACGCGCGAGCACGGCAACATCCACCAGAGTCTGGGCTTGGGCGCAGCAGCGACCGTGCGTCTGCTCGAACGCTGTGACGCCTTTCGCAAGCCGCAGCGTTTTGAAGACATCTTGCTCGCGTGTTTGTGCGATGCGCGGGGTCGGCTGGGCAGGCAAGACAGCGGGTATCCGCAGCGCGAACGCCTGCAGCGTGCCTTGCGCTGCGCCCAGTCGGTGCCCAGCGCCCAAATCGCCGCAGACGGTCAGGCCCAGGGCCTGACCGGGCCGCGCATCGGCGATCTGCTGCGCCAGGCCCGCACCGAGGCGGTGGCGCAGATCGAGCCCAAGCCCCACTGAGCCGCAGCGCCGCCCTCGGGGCCATGCGTCCTCAGACCAGCATGGAGATCAGGCTGGCCACAAAGCTCAGCAGCACCGTGCTTGCAAACGGCAAATACCACTCCCGCCCAAACAGCCGAAAGCGCAGATCGCCCGGCAACTGGCCCAGGCCGAGCTTGTTCAGCCAGGGCGTGAGCCAGCTGAGCACCACCAGGGCTAAAAAGATGATGATCATCCAGCGCAGCATGTCAGAGCGTGTGTGATCGATCGCCGGCTTCAAAGCCGATGGCTTGCCAGCCGTCGTAGGGGCAGGCGGGTGTATCGGCCGCAAATCCGATCACCTTGAACAGCTCCCCCATTTCGTGTTCATGGATCAGCTTTTGAAGCATGACGCGCTCGCTCAAGGGCGCCTCTTGCATGCCTTCGAGCAGACCGCAATTCATCAAAAAATGCGCCTGGCTGGTGTAGCCCAGCACGTGCAGACCGGCGTCCTGGCCGGCCAGGGCAATGCCCGTGAAATCGACATGTGCGGTGATGTCTTTTTCGCCCACCTGCGCCAGGGGGTCGGGGTCGGCCCGGTGCCCCTGGTGGCACATCACCGTGCCCATGTGGCGCTGCGGGTGGTAGTACTCGGCCTCGGGAAAGCCATAGTCGATCAGAAACACCGCACCGCGCTGCAGGCGCTTAGCCAGGGTACGCATCCAGGCCTGGGCCTGCGCATGCACCTCGGTCAGGTAGTCGTGCGTACCAGCCACCTCGACCGGAGGCCGCAGATCGGTGGGCCGGTCCTGCCAGTGCAGGGCGCTGTCAGTGCAGGCCACGCCGCGCTCGTGCCAGCGGCCGCCTTGTCGCACCAGCAATTGCACCGGCATGGCGTCAAGCAGCTCGTTGCCCACCACCACCGCTTCCAGCACCTCGGGCAGCGACTGCACCCACTGCACCCGGTCAGAAAACTCGGCCAGGCGCTCGCGCTGACGCTCGATCAGGCTGCCTGACAGATCGACGATCACATAGCGCCGGAGTTCCACATCCTGCGCTTTGAGCGCGCTTAGCAACTGGTGGGCCAACTCGCCCGAGCCCGCGCCAAACTCCCAGAGCTCGCGCGTGCCTGTGGCGGCCATCGCCTGCGCCACCTGCCGCGCCAGCGCCCGCCCGAAGTGGGGCGAGAGCTCGGGGGCGGTCACAAAGTCGCTGCCCGATTGCGGCATCTGGCCAAACTTGCGCCGCTCGCCGCTGTAGTAGCCCCAGCCGGGCGCATACAGCGCCAGCGCCATGAAGGCGTCAAAAGCCAGCCATCCGCCGGCCTGGGCAATGGCCTGACGCAGCGCTGGCGGCGGAGGGCTCGGTAAACTGTGCATCTGTCGTTGACGCGAAGCCCCCGCAGCTGCGGGTCTTGCGCGCTCAGCATTGTCGCCGTTTGCCTGCGAGGCACTGCATGTCCGTCAAAACTGTCTTGGTCACCGGTGCGGCCCACCGGCTCGGTGCCTGCATGGCCACGCTATTTGCCCAGTCGGGCTGGCAGGTGCTTTGCCACTACGACCAGTCGCAGGCCGCCGCGCAAGGCTTGGTCCAAACGCTGCGCGCGCAAGGCCACGCGGCCCAGGCAGTGCACGGCCGACTGGCCGACGAGGCCGGCTGCCGCGAGCTCATGGCGCAGGTGCGCGCCCACACCGGCCACCTGAACGCGCTGGTCAACAACGCATCGAGCTTTTTCCCGGACACCGGGCTGGACTTTCAGCTCGGTCAGGCCGCGCATCAGCTGCAGGTCAACCTGCTCGCGCCCCTGCTGCTGGCCAGCCACATGGCGCGCGACCTGGTGCCCGCCGGGCAGGAAGGCTGCGCGATCCACATCCTGGACCAGAAGGTCTACAACCTCAACCCCGACTACTTCAGCTACACCGTCAGCAAGCTCGCCCTGGAACGCGCGGTGGCGCTGCAGGCGCAGTCGCTGGCGCCGCGGCTGCGCGTTTGCGGCGTGGCGCCCGGCCTGATGTACCTGAGCGGGCCGCAAACCAGAGATAATTTCGAACGTGCCGCGTCAGCCAATCTGATGCGCCGACCCACCGACCCGCAAGACGTCGCCCGAACCTGCCTGTTTCTCGCCAGCACCGCCAGCATCACCGGCACGGTGGTCAGCGTGGACAACGGGCAGCATCTGGTGCCCCTGCCCCGGGACATCATGTTTGTCGTGGACGACTTGCTCAAAGGAATCTCACCATGAATGCGGACCCCAGCGCTGCGCTGGCCACTCGATGCCGGCGCCTGTTTTTGCGCAACTACGCGGTCAATATCAACATAGGCGTGCACGACTTTGAGAAGGTCGGCGAGCAGCGCGTGCTGTTCAATGTGGACCTGTACATTCCGCTGGAGCTCTCGACCCCGCACGCCGATGAGCTCCATGAGGTGGTGGACTACGACTTCATCCGCACCGCCATCCGCGACCGCGTCTCGCGTGGGCATGTTCACCTGCAGGAAACCCTGTGCGACGACGTGCTGCGCACCATGCTGGCCCACCCCAAGGTGCAGGCCGCGCGCGTGTCCACCGCCAAACCCGACGTTTATGCCGACTGCGAAGCCGTGGGCTGCGAAGTCTTTGCAATCAAGTGAGGCACGCCATGAGCCTGAGTGTGCACGCCGACCCGATCGCCCCCGAGCGCCTGGACGCACAGGCCAAAGTAGCCGCTGAGCCTGTCAGCGACCAGGCAAGCGACCTGGCCCGCGAACAGGCCCGTAAGGAGCGCGAGAGCCACAAGCTTGAAAAGCGCCTGTGCCGTGAGGTCGGCCGGGCCATCGTTGACTACCAGATGATCGGCGAAGGCGACAAGGTGATGGTCTGCGTCTCGGGCGGCAAAGACAGCTACGCCATGCTCGACATCTTGCTCAAGCTGCAGCAGCGCGCACCGGTGCGCTTTGAGCTGGTGGCCGTCAACCTCGACCAGAAACAGCCCGGCTTTCCGGCCCATGTGCTGCCCGAGTACCTGTCCAGTGTGGGCGTGCCCTTTCACATCGAGACCCAAGACACTTACAGCATCGTCAAGCGCGTCATCCCCGAGGGCAAGACCATGTGCTCGCTGTGCTCGCGGCTGCGCCGCGGCATCTTGTACCGTGTGGCCGAAGAACTCGGCTGCACCAAGATCGCCCTGGGCCATCACCGCGACGACATCTTGCAGACCCTGTTTCTCAACATGTTCTTCGCCTCCAAGCTCAAGGGCATGCCACCCAAGCTGGCCAGGGACGGCCTGCAGCGCCAGGTGGTGGGCGACATGCTGCGCGAATGGGACAAGAAATTCCCTGGGCGCCTGGAGAACATGTTCACGGCCCTGCAAAACGTGGTGCCCTCGCACCTCATGGATCGGCAGTTGCACAACTTTGCAGAAATCCGCGCCACCGGCCAAGCCGATCCGCAGGGTGACAAGGCTTTCGATCCGGAGAGCTTTGCCCCCAAACCTGGGCAGATCCGCTTCGCAGATTGAGGCCGCAGCGCGGCGGTGGAGCGCTCGTGCATGGGCCCATCCGTGGCGCCGAAAGTTTCATTTCGATACCATCGGGCTCTTTGAGCGCCGGCCCTTTTGTGCTTACGCTCTGAGCATGAACCCAATTGCCCTTCGCACCGTCAAATCGCTCTTCTTGTTGCTCGCACTGGCTCTGCTGGCCGGCTGCTCTGGCCTGCGACTGGTCGACAACGATGTGCAAAGCCACACCCGATGGACGACCAAACCGGCCGAGCCGGGCAATACCTATCGCTTTGAGCGTTTGCCGTCTCAGCAAGGGCCGGGCCTTCCGTCCGAACCCGGTCAGGACCCGCTCGAAGCCATGGCCCAGGCGGCGCTGGCCAAGTTCGGCCTGGTTCACCTGCCCGAGGCGGCCCTGTTGACTGTGCAGGTCAGCACCACCACCGTTGTGCAGCCGGGATACGGCGGCCAGTGGCCGGGTGTGCCTCTGGTTTCCATCGGGGCGGGCACCGCGGGCAGTCACATCGGCATGGCTTTTCCGATGATGCGATACGAGCCGCCCCTGTACATCCGCGAGGTTCAACTCATCCTGCGTGATAACCGCAGCGGCGAGGTGGTCTACGAAACCCGGGCGCGGCACAGCGGCGTCTGGTCGGACGCCCGGGCCCTGCTGCCGGCCATGCTCGATGCCGCGCTCAGCGGCTTTCCCAACCCACCGCCGGGCCCGCGGCGGGTCAATGTGCAGATACCGCGTTGAGGGATGTATCTGCTTGACATTTAACGCATTGCGTTAAATACTTAGAGCTTGTGATTCAGACATTGCGGTGCAAGGACACGGCCAAGCTGTTTGGCGGCAGGGGCGTAGCCCGCTGGGCTAATTTTGCAAGAGTCGCCGAGCGAAAGCTGCAGATGCTCAACCGAGCCATCGGGCTGGAAGACCTGCGGGTGCCTCCCATCAATCGGCTTGAGTCTCTCAGGGGCGACCGCGCGGGTCAGTTCAGCATACGCATCAACGATCAGTGGCACTTGTGCTTTCGGTTTGATCAAGGCCACGCTTGGGATGTCGAGATCGTCGACCATCACTGAAGGGAGTTTCACCATGGATGCGCCTAGCAACGGCATGCGGCCGATTCACCCCGGCGAAATA
>JAJTGH010000045.1:0-957 GCA_021299555.1 Comamonadaceae bacterium | reverse complement strand
CGATTCACCCCGGCGAAATACTTTATGAAGAATTCCTGCTCCCCATGGGCATGACAGCGCATGCCCTGGCCATGGCGCTGCATGTGCCGGCACCGCGCATCAATGACATCGTGCGCCAGCGCCGTTCAATCACCGCCGACACAGCCATGCGCCTGGGACGATTCTTTGGCGTGAGTGCCGAGTTCTGGATGGGTATTCAGGCCGATTTCGACATGGCTCGCGCACGCGACGCCCTGGCTGCGGAGTTGGCCGCCATCAGGCCATGGCAGGCGCCGCGGGCCGCTTGAGGTCGCTCCACAATCAGCCCCATGGACCAACCCACCCGCATCATTGCCATCCGCCACGGTGAAACCGCCTGGAACGTCGGCACCCGCATCCAGGGCCACCTGGACATTGCCCTGAACGAGCGCGGGCACTGGCAGGCCCAGCGGCTGGCTCAGGCCCTGGCCTGCGAAGGCCTGGCTGCTGTCTATGCCAGCGACTTGAGCCGAGCTTTTGAGACCGGCCGCTACGTGGCCCAGGCCGCCGGCGTGCCGATCGCTCCAGAGACCGGCTTGCGCGAGCGCGGCTTTGGCCTGTTTGAGGGCCGGACCTTCCTTGAAATCGAAGCCGAGCTGCCCGAACAGGCCCAGCGCTGGCGCAAGCGCGACCCGCACTTTGCCCCCGAAGGCGGCGAGTCACTGGTGCAGCTGCAAGAGCGTGTTGTGAGCACTTGCTCTCGGTTGGCGGCCCAGCATCCGGGAGAACTGATCGCCGTGGTCGCCCACGGCGGGGTGCTCGACGTGCTCTACCGGGCCGCCACCCGGCTCGATCTGCAGGCTGCGCGCAGCTGGGAGTTGGGCAACGCAGCCATCAACCGCCTGCTCTGGTCACCCCAGGGCTTTGCGCTGGTGGGCTGGGGCGATGTGGCTCACCTCAGCAATGAGGCTTTGGATGAGGGGACGGCTTGAGGCGGTT
>JAJTGH010000044.1 GCA_021299555.1 Comamonadaceae bacterium | reverse complement strand
CACCCTGAGTCGCGCGATCAAATCCGTGATCTCTTGCCGACTCGCCGGCAAGGCCAAGAAGCCCACGTCATCGAGCACCTCGGCCCAGATGCCTCCAGCGCCAACCATCAGCACCCGACCGAGTTCCGGGTCAACCGAGCAACCCACAATCAGATCAAAACCGTCGAGGACCATGGGCTGGACCGAGTAACCCACAATGTGAGCCTTGGGCGCGTAAGCAGCCACGCTTGGCACCATGGCCTGCCAGGCCAGACGCAGCGCGCGCTCGTCACCCAGATTCAAGGCCACCCCACCGGCTTCGCTTTTGTGGGCAATATCGGGCGAGGCCACCTTGAGCACCACCGGAAAGCCCTGCTGACGGGCAAAGGCCAGCGCGTCCTCGACCTGCGTGCACACCTGCTCAGGCACCTGAGGCACCGCAGCGGCCTGCAGAAAGTGCGTCGTGCACGCACTGCCAGTCCGCCCCGCTTGGCCGCCATCGCCGGCAGCCAAGGGCACCAGCACCTGCGCTCGCCGACCCACTGCGGCCACGAGACGCTCGGGCGTGGGCAGCACCAGCACGCCGGCCTGCAGCAAACGCAGACGGTCCTCGCGATCAAAAGGGTCAGACGACGACAAAAAGGACACGGCCAAAGCCTTGCCCTGGCTGCGCCCCTCAATCGCCAGCCGTTCCAGCCAGGGCAGCAAGGCCTTGTAATCATGGGCCAGACGGGTCAACACCACCAGCAAGATGCCGACGCCCGGATCGCGGATCACGGCCTCGGCACAGGCGCCAGATGGTCAAAACCCCTAGCGCGGGCGCGACAGCGCTCTGCGGGTAACCCAGCACTTGGAAGGTCACCGCCAAATCGACCATGTCGTCAAGTGAGTCAACCACGATCAGGCCGGCTTGTCGGGCCACATCGCACCAGACTTTCCAGGCGCCCGCAAGCTTGCCGGTGTGAGACACCGCAGCAGCTCGGCCCAGCTGTGACTGACCAGCCCGCAAGACCATGATGGCCTTGTTGTTCTCGCGCGCTCGACGTGCCAAGGACAGCAACTCGCTGCCGCGTTTGAATCCCTCAACATACAAACCAATGAGGTCAACACCGTCGTCTTCAATGGCATGCTCGAGCAGTTCCAGCACACCCAGATCGGCCTCGTTACCGGTCGAGACCCAATAGGCCAAACCGATGTCCAGGTCGTTGAAGCTCTGCAACAACGCATTGCCCAGCGCGCCCGACTGGGTGAACAGCGCCAGCCTGCCAGGGCGGGGCATGCGGCGGCGCAATTCGCTGGAAAAAGTGGCCGTCATGCCCAGCCCAGGGTTGAGCACACCGACGCAGTTGGGCCCCACCAGACGGATGCCGTGCTGCTGACACACATCGCTCAGGGCCTGCTGGGCCGCGGCATCACCGGCTTCGGCAAACCCCCCAGCAATCGAGATCGCGGTGCGAACCCCCTGCAAGGCACACTGGTGCAAGGCATCGGGCACACCAGCGGCGGGCAGCAGAATCAGGGCCAGATCGATGTCGCGCGGCAGGTCGGCGATGCGGGCCACACACGGCACCCCATCAATGTCGGTGTATTTGGGGTTGACCGCATAGACCTGGCCTGCGAATCCATAGCGCTTGAGGTAGGCCAAAGGGCGCCCGGGCAACTTGCCAGCATCGGGTGAGGCCCCGATCAGCGCGATGCTTCTAGGCGCGATCAGGGGCGACAGCACAGACATGACAGCGCGGCTCAGCGGCGCGGCAGTTCGACCACCGCCGCGCCTTTGGCCGTGACCTGACCGAGCTGGTTCTCAGCCCACAGTTCCAGATCCACCAGGCCTTGCCCCCCTTCAAGGCGCTTGCCCTTCACACGGCCCTTGGTGAAGGTGGTATCGCCAAAGATGACCGGCAGCTTCAGACGCATGGTGTAGTGCCGCAGCCAGCCCGCATCGCCCATCCAGTTGGTGGCGCAACTGGCAATCATGCCGCAGCGCTGAGGGCCGTTGTCGTAAGGACCAGGCATGCCCAAGTCCTGCTGGGCCACCTTGGCGTCCTGGTGACCAATGCTGGGCAGCACCGCCGCGCCGAAATAGCTCTTGTCGTAGTTGTTGGGTAACTTCTCAGGGCTGTGGTTTGCCCAATGCCGATACTTCCAGCGCAGCTTGGTGGACTTGTAGCCCGAGGTGCCAACCGCCCCGCAGTAGTAAGCGGTCATGTCCTGCTGATTGATCGGCCCGCGCACCGTACCAGGCAGTTCAACCCCCGCCTGTACATCGTCCCAGTACAAGACTTCGCCGCCGCGCCGAAATTCGTTGAGTTGGGCGTTGACGATCTTCTCAAGCTCATCGGCGCTGTAAACATGCTTGTCGCGCGGCGCATAGCGCAGCCCCCCCTCAGCCGACTGCCGCGCCACCCGGAAGGTGTGCGAGAGCACCCGCGTGACCAACTCCCCGGCCTGGTTGTGATAGAGCACCTCGCCGGTCTGCACGATCATGTTGGCCACCGTCTTACCGGAAAGCGGCTGCGCATCGACATATTCGGCCGAAGCGCGGATGGTGTCGTTGCGGCAAATTGGCTTATGAAAGTCGCAATCGATGCCCGAATAGAACCACTGCACATCGGGCAGCCCCGGCGCCACCACCGCATCCCAGATGCTGAAGAAAAAAGTAGGCGGCGCGATCAGACTGCCAAAGCGCGAGGCCTGCCCGTAGGCTGGATCGCAAAACAAGGGGTTGTCGTCACCCAATCCCCAGGCGTAGTGCCTCACCGCGTCCCAGCTCGCTTCGTGGTTCCATTGTTCAACCCGTATGGGCATGCCCAAGAGCGCCCTGGCCTGGGCCAGCGCATCGCGTCCTATGGATGGGGCCAGCAGCTTGCCCTCAACGGTTGCGTGATCCATGTGTTTGTCTCCTTAGAGCTTCGTTTGAATTCAAAGTTTGGTGTAGCCCAGACCCATGCCACCGTCGACATCGAGCACGGCACCGGTGGTCCAATCGGCCAGCAGCAGATAGGCCATGGCCTGCGCGATGTCCTCGGGCTCGCCAATGCGGCCGATCGGGTGCAGATGCGCCAGGTTGCGGAAAAATGCCTTGGCCTCCTGGGGATCCTGGCCGGTCACCGCGGCATTGATCTCGGTGGCCACCGCGCCAGGGATGACACAGTTGACCCGCACCTTGCGCGCGCCCAGTTCGGCGGCAAGCACCCGCGAGGCATTGACGATGGCACCCTTGGAGGCCGCATAGGCAAGGCGGCCGGGCAAGGCCAGGCGGGTGTGGACAGAACCGATGAAGATCACGCAGCCCTGGCTGCGCGCCAGTTGGTCGACCGCCAGCTGCGTCATGAAAAGCGGGGCATGGACGTTGGTGGCCATGACCCGGCTCAGGCTCGCCTCATCCAGACCATCCAGACCGCTGTGGTGCGTGATGCCGGCGTTGTTGATCAATCCAAAAAGCGTCCCGCCTCCGTGGGCCAGCGCCGCATCGAGCATGCGCTGGCGGTCCGCGCTTAGACAGACATCGCCATCGACCCAATGGCACAAAGGGCCCAGCGATTCGGCCACCGCCCGGATGCGCTCAGCGCGTCGACCCGAAATCGTCACACGCGCGCCCTGTGCGGCCAGATAGCGGGCCGCGCCCTCTCCGATGCCTGAGCCACCGCCTGTGATGAGGATGGACTTTCCCTTCAAGCTGGCATTCATGCGCGACCCCCATCCTGTTTGACTCGGACTCGTGGCCCTTGCCCACCCGCCCACAGGGCCGGGCGCACCGCCCGGATCCTGGGGCCGGCAGATACCGCGGCTCTCATGCTGCAGATCGAAAAATCGAGCGCGGCAGGGTCCAAGGCAGCAAGCGCAAGGCCTGAATTATGTTTCTCATGTGGAACCAGTATTTCCGCAGTGACCAAAAAAGTCAAATCAGGGAAAGTACCGTTTTTGGCCGGCCCTCCCAATCCTCAGTCCAGCGGGTGTTGCAGGCGGGCGCGCCCACACAAGGGGCCCTGCAGACGACCCAACAGAGCGCCCATATTGATAAATTCGCCTCGGCCCTGAACTTCGCCGAAGAAGCTGCGCTTGCAGACACCGTCGCGCCCGGCGCCGCGTGAGCGATCGGCGCGACTGGCTCCCATGGCTGAAAGTCGGGGAGCAGTTTGCCATTGCAGAGTATGGGGTGACGCTAAGGTGGCCTGCCCGGAGGGAATCGAACCCCCGACCCACAGCTTAGAAGGCTGTTGCTCTATCCGACTGAGCTACGGGCAGATGGGAGGCATCTTAGCGCCCACCGGCCAGCTGGCTTGAACATGCAGCAGGCACAAAAAAGCCCGCTGAACGGGCACGATGGTCAGACTCGATGTGGTCGGAGTACAAGGATTCGAACCTTGGACCCCCTGCTCCCAAAGCAGGTGCGCTACCAGACTGCGCCACACTCCGACGAAGCCTGATTATAGCCCGGGCAAGATCGGTCATAAGGCTGACATCGGGGTGTCCGCAGAGGTCAAAGCAACTCACGAAGGTGGCCGGCCGCATCGAACAACAGCGGCAGCCACTCGCGCTCGAGGGCGGACGCCCGCAGCCGCTCGGCCGTGCTGACCACATTGAGCGCGGCCACAGTGCGGCCTTGTACATCACGCAAGGCAACGGCCAGCGCATGAACACCCAACTCATGCTCCTGGCTGGCCAGGCAGAAATCATCCCGCCTGGCCTGCGCCAGCGCTTTTTTGAACTCGGTGGGCCGCGTCAGGGTGTGCGCGGTCAGCCGCGGCAAACTTCCATTGATCAAGCGAGCCTCGAGCCAAGCCCGCAGGTCCAAGGGCGGCAAACTGGCCAGCAGCATGCGGCCGGTGGACGTGGCATGCGCTGGCAAACGAGCCCCCAAATGCAGGCCCTAGGCCTGAATCCGGGTCGAAGTCGGGGCAGCCTTTCCTGGCGCAAGGGCGGCATACCCACTGCGCCCGATGATCACCACCTCAGGCCCGTCGAGAACCGCCACCGAAAAAGACTCGCCCGTCTGCGCTGCCAGCCGGTTGAGCGTGGGCTGTACGGCCCTGGGCAGACGGGACGTGGCCAGAAAGCTGCCCGAAAAACGCAGCACCTTGGGGGCAAGCCAGTAATACCGGCCATCGGTCTCCAGATAGCCCAGATGCGCCAAAGTCAGCAGGTGCCGCCGGGCAGCCGCACGCGTGATGCCGGCCCGCTCGGCCGCCAAAGTGGCGTTCAGACGCTGACGCTGGACATCAAAGCTCTCAAGCACGGCCATGCCTTTGGCCATGCCCTCGATCAGATCAGCCTTGGCTATGGACAACGGCGTTCGATTCATGCGACATCCCGGAGCATCACAATTGCGCGATCATCGCACAATGAATCCAATGATCGCGCGCTTTCGTGCGATCGCGTCCAGGGACGGGCCTTCATCCCGTTTAAGCTAAAAGAGCGTGGACCCGTGGGTCACGCTGCAAATGCAACCGACCAATTCAAAACGAAGGGCGTCGTCAATGTACAACTCCACAGCCCCAAAACGCACGCAGGTGGCCATCGTGGGCGCCGGGCCGGCAGGACTGTTGCTCGGCCAGTTGCTGCACCGCGCAGGCATTGATGCGGTGATCGTCGAGCGCCAAAGTGCAGACTATGTGCTTGGGCGCATCCGAGCCGGTGTGCTCGAACAAGTCACGATGGACCTGCTCGATGAGGCCGGTGTCGGCCGACGCATGCATCAAGAAGGTTTGCTGCACGCCGGTTTTGACATGTTGTTCAAAGGACAGCGCCACCGCATTGATCTGAACCACCTGACCGGCGGCCAGCAGGTCATGGTCTACGGCCAAACCGAGGTGACCCGGGACCTGATGGACGCACGCCAGGCGATTGGGCTGACCACGATTTACGAGGCACAGGACGTGTCCATCGACGACTTTGACAGCCAGTTGCCCTGCGTGCGCTGGCGCAAAGACGGGCAGATGCACGAGCTGCGATGCGACTTTATTGCCGGCTGTGACGGCTTTCATGGCATCTGCCGGGCCAGCGTGCCGGCCGGGGCGATCACCGAATACGAGAAGGTCTACCCCTTCGGCTGGCTGGGACTGCTGGCCGACACCCGGCCGGTTCACCACGAGCTGATTTACGTCAACAGTGCGCGCGGCTTTGCGCTGTGCTCGCAACGCAGCCAGACGCGCAGCCGCTACTACCTGCAAGTGCCACTGTCCGACAGGGTCGAGCAATGGTCGGACACCGCTTTCTGGGACGAACTGCGCCTGCGCCTGGACCCGCAAGCGGCAGAGCATTTGGACACCGGCCCGAGCCTGGAGAAAAGCATTGCACCGCTGCGCAGCTTTGTGGCCGAGCCCATGCGCTTTGGCCGACTGCTGCTGGCCGGCGATGCAGCGCACATCGTGCCGCCGACCGGCGCCAAAGGGCTCAATCTTGCAGCGACCGACGTGAAGTATCTTGCCCAGGCTTTTTGCCAGTTCTATCAGGAGCACAGCACCGCCGGCGTTGACCACTACTCCGACCGTTGCCTGCGACGCGTGTGGCGCGCAGAGCGCTTTTCATGGTGGTTCACCAGCCTGATGCACCGCTTTCCTGACAGCGGCGAGATGGGCCAAAAGCTGCAGGAGGCCGAACTCGACTACCTGTTTCACTCACAGGCTGCCTTGCAATCCGTGGCCGAAAACTACGTTGGGCTTCCCCTGGGTTTTGGCGAGTCCGCAGCGCTGGGGTAAATTGGCGCCATGACTGCGCCCAAGATCCCAAAGCCTCGCCAACCCAAGCCCCTCAAGGGCGTCCGCATCATCAGTCTGGCGTTGAACCTGCCTGGGCCAGCCGCCCTGCGCCGGCTCGCTGACATGGGTGCTGTGTGCACGAAAGTCAATCCACCGGCCGGCGACGCCATGAAGGCCTACAGCCCGGGCGGCTATGCCATGCTGCACGCAGGCGTGCGCGAGCTCACGCTCGACCTCAAAGATCCCAGGGGCCAGGCCCAGTTGCACAAGCGTCTGTCTGCCACCGATGTGCTGCTCACCTCGTTCAGGCCCTCAGCGCTGAGCAAACTGGGACTCAAGTGGAGCGCCCTGCGCAAAATCTATCCGCAGCTCAGTCTGATTCAAATCGTGGGTGCACCAGGGGCGCTGGCCGAGGTGCCGGGCCATGACTTGACCTATCAGGCCGATGTGGGTCTCGTGCCGGGACTGCAACTGCCAGCGAGCCTGTTCGCAGACATGGGTGGCGCTCTCATGGCCAGCGAGGCCACCTTGCAAGCGGTGCTTGAACAAAAGACCACCGGCCGCGGCAGCTTGCACGAAGTGGCACTGTCTCAGGCGGCCGCCTGGCTGGCGCTGCCGCGCCACTGGCGGATGACCACCCCAGATGGTCCTGTCGGCGGGGCACACGCCGGCTATGGCCTCTATCCCTGCAAGGACGGTCGCGTGGCAGTGGCCGCGCTCGAGCCTCACTTTGCACAACGCCTGTGCGACGCTGCCGGCGTGCCAATTGCCCACCCGGTCAAAGACCTGTTCAAACCAGCCGTGGCGCAGGCGATCGCGCGTTTTTTCCAGCGACACAATTCGGCCGAGTTGAATGCTTTGTCACAGAAGCGGGACATCCCCCTGCTGACGATGCAGTGAAAATTGCCTCGGACGCTGGAGCGCAGGCCAGCGTGCAATGGATGGGGATCTCGGCTCGCAGCGCGACTCAGCCGCGCGACCTCGGGGGCAGGCCAGTATGCTGGGTCAGCAGTTGGCCCTTGCGAGGCTGAACGGGGCGCGACTTGGCGGCGGCTCCCGGCTTGGCCTTGGAGGTCGAGCCGGTGCTGTTGGCCCGACGCGGGCTTTGATAACTGCCGTCCGTCAAAGGCTGGAAGGTTGGGATCAGATGGTGCTTGCCGTTGCCAATCAGGTCGGAGCGGCCCATGGTTTTGAGCGCTTCGCGCAGCAAGGGCCAGTTGTTCGGATCGTGGTAGCGCAAAAAGGCCTTGTGCAGGCGCCGGCGCTTTTCGCCGCGCACGATGTCCACCGTCTCGCTGGTGCGCGTGACTTTTCGCAGCGGATTTTTGTTCGAGTGATACATCGCCGTGGCCGTGGCCATAGGGCTGGGATAAAACGTCTGAACCTGGTCGGCGCGAAAGCCGTTCCTTTTGAGCCAGACAGCCAGATTCATCATGTCCTCGTCGCTCGTACCCGGGTGGGCCGCTATGAAGTAAGGGATGAGGTACTGCTTCTTTCCGGCCTCAAGGGAAAACTTGTCGAACATCTGCTTGAAGCGGTCGTAGCTGCCGATGCCCGGCTTCATCATCTTTGACAGCGGGCCACCCTCGGTGTGCTCGGGCGCGATCTTGAGGTAGCCGCCCACATGGTGCGTGACCAGTTCCTTGACATACTCCGGGCTTTGCACCGCCAAGTCGTAGCGCAGGCCCGATCCGATCAGGATCTTCTTGATGCCCTTCAAGCCCCGCGCGCGGCGGTACATCTTGATGAGCGAGGAGTGGTCAGTGTTCAGGTTGGAGCAGATGCCCGGGTAGACGCAGCTGGGCTTGCGGCAGGCAGCCTCGATTTCGGGCGACTTGCAGCCTATGCGGTACATATTGGCCGTGGGTCCGCCCAGATCAGAGATGGTGCCGGTGAAACCCTTGACCTTGTCGCGGATGGCCTCGATCTCGCGGATCACCGAGTCCTCGGAGCGGCTCTGAATGATGCGGCCCTCGTGCTCAGTGATGGAGCAGAAGGTGCAGCCGCCAAAGCAGCCGCGCATGATGTTGACCGAAAAGCGAATCATCTCCCAAGCCGGTATCTTGGTGCCGTGGTCGTGGCTGCCGTTCTCATCGGCGTAGACCGGATGCGGGCTGCGCGCATAAGGCAGGTCGAACACATGGTCCATCTCGGCCGTGCTCAGGGGAATGGGCGGCGGATTGATCCATACGTCGCGTGCGGTCACGCCTTCGCCGTGCGCCTGTACCAGGGCGCGCGCATTGCCGGGGTTGGTCTCCAGGTGAAGCACGCGGTTGGCATGGGCATAGAGCACCGGATCGCTCTTGACCTGTTCGTAACTGGGCAGGCGAATCACGCTGCGTTCTCGGGGCGGCGGCTTGGCAAGGGAAGATGCGGTTTGCCGAGGTGAAACCGAGCCCTCACCCAGGAGGGGGCTCGCACGCCTCAAAGCCGGGTTGGCGACAAACTTGATCGGCTTGAGCTTGCCATTTTCGGCGTCTGCCACCGCCTGCGCTTCGTCTTCGCGGGCGCAGGTTTCCCCCTGGGCTCGCGCCTGGTCCGAGACCATGAGATAGGGGTTAACATGTGCATCCACCCGGCCAGGCAGGTCGACGCTGCTCGAATCGATCTCGAACCAGCCCTGTGCTGTCGGATCCGCACTTCGCCGCAAGAACGCCGTGCCGCGCACGTCGGTGATCTGCTCGACGGGCTCGCGTGCGGCCAGCCTGTGCGCAATCTCCACGATGGCTCGCTCGGCGTTGCCGTACAGCAGCAGATCGCACTTGGCATCGATGACGATGGAACGCCGCACCTTGTCGGACCAGTAGTCGTAGTGGGCGATACGCCGCAGTGACCCCTCAATGCCCCCCATGATGATGGGCACGTCCTTGTAGGCCTCGCGGCAGCGCTGCGAATAAACCAGCGCTGCGCGGTCCGGTCGCTTGCCGGCCAAGCCGCCGGCGGTGTAGGCGTCGTCACTGCGGATTTTTCGATCGGCCGTATAACGGTTGATCATCGAATCCATGTTTCCAGCGGTCACGCCAAAGAACAGATTGGGCCTGCCCAGAGCCTTGAAAGGATCGGCAGACTGCCAGTCCGGCTGGGCGATGATGCCCACGCGAAAGCCCTGGGCCTCGAGCATGCGACCGATCACGGCCATGCCAAAGCTCGGATGGTCCACATAGGCGTCGCCGCAGACGATGATGATGTCGCAGCTGTCCCACCCCAACCGCTCCATCTCCTGCCGGCTCATGGGCAAATACGGGGCCGTGCCAAAGCGCTGGGCCCAGTACTTTCGGTAGCTGGTCAGTGGCCTGGCGAGGCGTGGAAACAGGGAAACGTCTGCGTAGGCGGTCATGCGGGCCCGAGTGAAACGCCGATTTTAGGCCGCGCGCCCAGGGCCGGACTCAAGGCGAAATCAAGACCCTCAAACCGAACAGGCCGACGGGCATTGCACTGGGGGCTGTCATCCACAAGACCCACGGCTTAGCGGGCATCGGGTCTATCCGGTTGACACCTTTGTCGGTGGGCCCTACCTTGCAAGCGTTGCCATCCAACCCCACAAAATCAAACTTATGTTCACGAAAACCTGGAGCACTTCCCCGCGGGCCTACGACATCAAGGTGGAACGCAATGTCGACATCCCGGTGGGCAACGGCATCTTCATGAAAGCCGATATTTATCGCCCCGACGCCCAGGGTCAGTTCCCGGTGATCCTGGCCGCCAGCCCCTACTCCAAGGAAATCCAGGCCATGCCCATGATGCCCGTGGGATTTAGCTATGCGCGAGGCTGGATGGAGTCCGGCGATCCCAATTTCTATGTGCGCCGCGGCTATGCCATGGCCATTGCAACCATCCGGGGCTCCCGCGGCTCGGGGGGGACGTTTGGCAACATCGAGCCGGACCCCCAAACCGTCAAGGATCTGGCCGAGGCCATTCAATGGTTGGGGCGGCAGAGTTGGAGCACGGGCAAGGTGGGGATGAATGGCGTGTCCTACTTTTCCATCGTTGCCAAACGCGTGGCCATGCTCAAGCCTTCGTGTTTGGCGGCGCTGTTTTCACCCTACGGATTTACCGACGGCTACCGGGATGTGCTCTACAGGGGTGGGATCTTGGCTGCGGAATTCATGGAGTACTGGCTACGGCGCCAGGCGCCTTTTTTCAACATCGAAAACTCGCTGCGCAAAGCCTGGGGGGAGGAGCGCTACAACGCTGCCGTCCAGGCGGCGCTGCGCGATCCGGAAATCACGGCCAGCCCGGTACTGGCCAATGCGCTGCGCAATCCAGACGCAGGCGGCAACCCGGTGCTGCTGGAGATTTTGCTCAATCCGCTGTTCAACGAATATTGGCAGGAGCGGGTGGTCGATTTCGACAAGGGATGCAACGTGCCTGCTTACCTGGGCGGCGACTGGGGCATGTTCGGGCTGCACCTGCCGGGCGATTTGAGGGCCTGGGAGCACTGGAAGGGGCCCAAGCGCATGACCTTGGGCCCACCAATCTATCTCGATCGGCCCTGCTACCAATATGCTTACGAGTCGCTGCGCTGGTTTGATCACTGGCTCAAAGGCATAGACACCGGCATGATGCAGGAGCCCGCCGTTCAAGTTTTCATCGAGGGCACCGGGCAATGGCGCACCAGCGATGAATGGCCGCTGCCCGAAACACGCTGGACCCCCTTTTACCTGCACCGAGAGGGCCTGCTGTCTGAACATGAGTTCTGGCCCAACGAAGGCTGGAGCAATTATGAAGACTCCATGTTCGCGCGGCACGGACTTGAATTTTGGTCCCCGCCCATGGTGGAGACCACAGAGCTGTGCGGCCCCTCGGTGCTCAACCTCTGGGGATCGACCACAGACACCGAAGTGCTTTGGTTCGTCAGTTTGCTGCTTCAAGATGCGCAGGGCAAGCAGCGGGTGCTCACGCGCGGATGGCTGCGCGGATCGCAGCGCAAAATCGACCCGGCAAAATCCAAGCCTTGGCAACCGGTCCACACCCACGATGAGCGCCTGCCGCTAAACCCCAACCAGATTTACGAGTTCAATATCGAGATTCAATCCATCGGCATCGAACTCAAGCCGGGAGAGCGCATCGGACTGCGCATCAAGGGGGCCGATAACGATGTGCCGGCCACCATCAACGAAGACATCGGCTCAGGCGCGATCGCCAGACCCATGGTTTCCATCGTGTCGGTACACCACAACGATGAGTGCCCGTCGCACCTGCTGCTCCCTGTGACCCGCGGCAATCGGGTCGGCACCTTTATTTCGGGTGGCAAATTACCAAGTTTCGCCAAATCTTGATCCGCGCAACAACCAACCCTGGAGACCATGTGAAGAAACTTCTCAAATTGACTATCACTCTGGCCAGTGCCTGCATCCTGTCCCCGCAGGCGCTGGCCGATACAACCTTTCCCGACAAGCCGATCAAGATCGTTGTCCCATCAACAGCTGGCGGCGGCTTTGACGTGGTCTCTCGCATCCTAGGTCAATACCTCGGTGAAGTCCTGAAACAAAACATCGTGATCGAAAACCGCACCGGTGCTGGAACGCTGGTGGGTTCGCAGTTTGCCGCCAAAGCCGCGCCCGACGGGTACACGTTGCTCGCCGGAGGACTGAGCAATATTGTCTGGAACATGCACCTCTACAGCACACCCGGCTACGACGGACTGGCCGACTTTGTGCCGGTGGGGCTGGCCTACACCGTGCCCTATGTGGCTGTGGTTCGCAAAGACTTCCCGGCCAATACGCTCAAGGAGTTTATTGATCTGGCCAAAGCCCAGCCCGGCAAACTCAATATGGCCCACTTGGGCAGCGGCACGGGGGCGCACATCATGGGCACGTACCTGATGAAGCAAACCGGCATCAGGATGACCGATGTACCTTACAAAGGATCGCAAGCGGCCTACCCCGACCTGATCGCCGGACGCGCCGATGTGATGTTTGACACCTCGGCTTCGGCCCGCCCTCACCTGCAATCGGGCAATATGAAGGCGCTGGCCATCATCAGCCCGCGGCGCAGCAGCATTTACCCCGGCGTCCCCACCTCCGCAGAGGCGGGCGTTCCAGGATGGGAAATTGAATCCTGGGTCGGCCTGTTTGCACCCGCCAAAACTCCGGCGCCGGTGATCGAAAAATTGCGCAATGCGCTCAACCAGGTGCTGACCCACCGCGAACTGCGCCAAAAATTTGAAACCACAGCCGGCGAGGTCTTCACACTCGGGCCCCAGGAGACAGAGGCATTCATCAAGTCGGAAGGCCGCAAGTGGGCCACGATACTGCGCGACGCAGGCGTCAAGCCTCAATAGTCTTGCGGCATCGACCCATCACAGATTCGCTCCGACCTCAAAGCGGGCATGCGGCGCACGCCGGCAGTTCGCCGGCGCTGCGGCCGTAGCCGCAGCGCCATACATCGCCACAAAGCCAGGCGACCCGGCAGAGACACTGTGGTTGCGCGGATCAACGCCCACTCAAGCCCATGCCCCTGGCAATCACCTCCTTCATGATTTCGTTGGTGCCACCGTAAATGCGCTGAACACGGGCATCGGCATAAGCCCGGGCGATGGGATACTCCCACATATAGCCGTAGCCACCAAAGAGCTGCACACACTCGTCCATCACCTGGCATTGCAGATCGGTCGTCCAATATTTGGCCATGCTCGCCGTCGCCGTGTCGAGTTGTCCTTGCACCATGAGCTCGGTGCACTTGTCCACAAAGACCCGGGCCACCTGAACCTGGGTCTGGATTTCCGCCAGCTTGAAGCGCGTGTTTTGAAAGTTACCGACGCTTTGTCCGAACGCTTTGCGCTGCTGCACATGCTCCAGGGTCCAAGCCAGTGCCGCTTCGCACGCAGCGACTGCACCAATGGCAATTTGCAGGCGCTCCCACGGCAGTTGCTCCATCAGAGCAATGAAGCCCCGGTTTTCATGAGCCGCCCCGCCGAGCAGGTTGTCTGC
>JAJTGH010000208.1 GCA_021299555.1 Comamonadaceae bacterium | reverse complement strand
TAAACCGCCTCGGCAATCGAGTGGGTGACAAACAGGACTGCGGCTCCGGTCTCGTTGCGCACGTCCAGCAACAGATCATTCATGTCCAGGCGTGTGAGTTCATCCAGAGCGCCGAACGGCTCGTCCATCAACAGAAGCTTAGGTTCGTGGATCAGCGCGCGACACAGAGAGACGCGCTGCTGCATACCACCGGACAACTGGTGCGGCCGGGCCTGCTCAAAGTCCTGTAGACCGACCAGTTGCAGCAAGTGGCGGGCGCGCGCCTGCGCTTGACGGTCGTTGCGTCGCAACACGTCCATAGGAAAGAGCACGTTATCGATCACGTTGCGCCAAGGCATCAGCCCCGGAGCTTGGAACACGAAGCCGTAGTCACCGTAGGGGCCGGTAACGTCGGCGCCGCCGATGGTGATTTCTCCCGAGGTGCGGCCAATCAGGCCGGCGACCATCCGCAGCAGCGTGGTCTTGCCACAGCCACTGGGCCCGAGCAGGGAGACCAGGTCGCCACGGTCAAAGGTGAAGCTAGCGTCATCAAGCGCGACCAGGTCTTCGCGTGCGGACGGTCCGAGCTCGGAGGCGGGAAACACCTTGCGCGCGCTCTTGATAACCCCAAAAGACAATTCAGACCTCCGGCGGATTGGCCAGTCAACTCCACCCACACCCGCAGGCTACGGCGGCACAGTTGACCCATTGAATCCACATGATATATTACAAAAAATGGCTCGTCCAGCTTCCATCCCAGCCAAGCGGCGTTTCGCAGCAAAGAAATCTGCGGCAACGGCGACACCCGCGAGCGACCCGGCCTCGCCCAAAGACCCTCCGCTGTCGCAGCAAGCCTATGAGCGGATCAAGGGCAGCATCTTGTCGTTCGAGTTGCGCCCGGGGCTGTTCATCAACGAGACCAAGTTGTGCGAGCTGACCGGCCTTGGCCGCATGCCCGTACACCAAGCAATCCATCGGTTGCAGGCCGAGGGCCTGATTGAAGTGATTCCGCGCAAGGGGCTGGTCATACGCGCCGACTCCATGCAGGACATCCACGCGCTGATAGAGGCCCGCCTGGCCATTGAGCCGAATATCGTGGCTCTCGCGGCGCAGCGGATACAGCCGGACCAGGTAGCGCAGCTGCGTCGTCTACTCAAACAGTCGGCCGCCCTGGTCGATCAGAGCCAGCGCAAGGCCTTCAGCGTGATCGACCGCACCTTCCACGGCGTCGTCGCACAGGCGGCGGGCAACCGCATCCTGGCCGATACGCTGCGACCGCTGCACGAGCGCTCCGACCTGATGTGGCATCTGCGGATCATGCCAGCCGATGGCCTGAAAGTGACGCAAAGAGAGCACGAGGCTGTCCTCAAGGCCATCGTGGAGCGAGACCCACAAGCAGCCTGGAAGGCGATGCACGCGCACCTGAACTCTCTGCAGGCCCGGATCCTCAAGGCCTCCAACTACTAGCCTCCCCTTGTCCAACCCTCAACGAAGGAAGTCACCATGAAGTCATTGTCACGCTGGATCACCGGCCTTCTGGCCGCTGCCGCCACGGCCAGCGCCCTGGCCCAGGCGCCCGCCGCCCCCGCCGCAACGGCAGCCGCCGGCGAAGAGGACATCAAGTTCGCGCTGGACTTCATTCCGCTGGGACGACACGCTCCCTGGTATGTGGCCTTGGCCAAGGGCTACTTCAAAGAGGAAAAACTCAACGTCACCAGCCCCAAGGGCATGGTGGGCCTGGAGGTGGGCTCGAGCAGCGCCTCCTTCATGCCGCGCATCTTCAGCGCCTTCATGAAGATGAACAATCTGGACCCCGCAACACTCAAGGTCGTCAACATCGACGCCGCCGCCCGCGTGCCGATGCTCGTGAGCAACAAGGTCCAGGCGATCGACCAGTTCCTCATGGGAGAGCCTTCCATCCGCCGCGCCGCACAGGGCGGCGCCGCACCACAATGCCTGCTGCTAGCAGACCACGGCCTAGACATCTACGCCAACAGCATCGGCGTGCGCGAGGACTTCCTGAAGAAGAAGCCTGCGGTCGTGCGCGGCTTCATCCGCGCCGCCATGCGAGGCTGGAAGGACGCTCTGGCCAATCCCGAGGAAGCCGCCCGCCTGCAGACCCAGTATCTGAAGGCGCTGGATCCGGCCATCATCGTCGAGGAGCTGAAGATCATGCGCCGCATCGCCATCACGCCTGATGTTGAGGCCCGCGGCTTTGGCACCATGAACCGTGACAAGCTGGTGCGTACCGTGAACTTCATCAACCAGAACATCACCGTACCGGGCACACCGCTCACCGCAGACCAGATCTTCGTCGACGGCATGCTGCCGGCGACGCCGATCAAGCCCTGACACTCTCGCTGCGCCTGTACGCCGGCCGGCTCCGCAAGGAGTCGGCCGGTCGCGTTTTAGTGGATCACGCCATCGAGGTAGTACCAGCGCCCGCCCTCCCAAACGAAGCGGCTGGTTTCATGCAGCCGATACGCTGAGCCACCTGCATGTGGCCGGCTGCGAGCGACGAATTCCACTTCAGCCCGGTTCGGGCCGGTCTCGCGATGTTCGCGCACCTGCAGGCCCAGCCAGCGAACGCCTGCATCCAGCTCCAGTGAGGCAGGCCGCGTCGAAGGGTGCCAGGAGGCCAGCAGGTCATCGGTGTCACCGCGCACGAAGGCGCTGTAACGCGATCGCATGAGGGACTCGGCATCAGGCGCGGGCGCGTGCCGCCAGCGGCCACAACAATCCGCGAACGACAGCGGTGCGGCACGCGCGCCCGCGTCGCCCGCGCCGGACAGACGCCCACAGGGGCAGAGATCGGTTTCACGCAGGTCCGGCATCTGCGTTCACCACCACAGCGCCACCAGGAAGACGCCGATCATCATGAAGGCAAGCACCACCTTGGCCAGCAGGCCCACCATCAGTCCCAGCCAGGTCACCAGCGGCAGGAACAACACCCCCACCAGCCCCATGAAAAGACCCACCACGGTGCCGATGGCAGCGCCCAGCACCGCCTGCCGGCTGGCCCCGGCCCGGCGCGCACCGACCAGCCCGGCGACGTAATCCAGGACCCAGGCTGCCACCGCCATGACGGTAATCACCGTCAGCGCCAGCCCGCCCACGCGGCTGAAATCGTCGATCCAGGCACCCAGCAAGATGCCAGCGAGCACGAAGGCCGTGCCCGGTAAAGCCGGCAGCAGTGTGCCCGCCAGGCCCAGGACGATCAGGGCGGCACTGAGGATCCACAGGAGGGTATCGGACATGGCTTCCTTGCCAAGAGGGTGTGCGGGCACAGATGGCGCCGCGCGGGTGGGCGCCGCCTAATCGGACTCGGTGAATACGGTCAGGACGCCTGTGTAGCCGTAAACCTGGTGTCGTGCGATTTCGCCAGCGGCGAAGAAACCCACCAGCGGTACGTCGCCCAGTGCATGGCGCACGATCTGCAACTCGGCGCTCGGGCCGCCAAAATGCGCGCCGCCACGACCGGTGCAACTGACATAGACCGCACCCGCGATGCGCCGCGCGGGGCTGGGAACGGATACGGCCTCACGCGAGGCCATGGCAGCCGCCAGGGGCAAGCTCATTTCCTCGGGCTCGAGTTCCTCGCGGATCTCGGCGCAGATGCGCGTGAGGTCGGCGCGCGCGGCCTGCGCATGACGCTGGCAAAAGGCCATCGGCATGCCCGCCTCGACCTGTTCGGGGATGGCCACGCCCCGGCGCGCCGGGTCCAGGCCAATGATGTGGCGCACCCTCACATCGGCACCGAAGCTGCCCGTGCGACCCACCGCCGACTGACCCGCCACCGTCAGACCCACCAGCGTGGCGCGCAGGACGGCCATGGCCTCCTGCGGTTTGTCCAAGGAAATGCCCAGATCGCCAAGCAGCCGGTCCAGGGCCGGCTCGCCGTCGATTTCCAGAATGACGTTGCCTTGCGCCCGGGAGATCGTGCGCTCGCGGCTCACAGGCTGGCAACCCTGGGTCACGCGCGAGATGACTTGTACGCCCTCGCCGAAGGCCACGCCCGACAAGCCCCCGCTATAGACGCCGCCGGCCGCACCCTGACCGCGGATGTTGCCGTTGCCGCCAACGGCAAATTGCACGGTGTCTCCACGGCTGGAAGCCAGGCCACCGAACAGATACCCCGCCTCGGTGCGCGCCGCCATCTCGGCGATGAGTTCGGCCACATCGGGTGTCTGCGCGTCGGCATGAACCAGCGCGGTGTGCGGCTCGAAGCCCAGGCCCAGAGGCGCCACGCCGGAGAACACACGGTATTGCTCGGGCGGCAGCGCGCACAACATCACGGCCATCGCGGGCTCGTCGAAGTACTCGACGTTATTGGCGGCGATGCCGACACCTACCGTGCCAGCCCAGTCCGTGACCTCCAGCAATTCCGCCGACAAGTAATCCAGGATTTCACGCGCATGCGACGCATAGTGGTCGGTGATGTACAGGAGCCCCAACGTGGGCGCACTGGCGTAGTCGGCCAGCGCCATCTGCGCGCGCAACTGCGCGAGCACCAGGCCGGCCCCCATGGGCCATTGCGGGTGCGTGGCATGGCCGAAGGGAAAGAGCTTCATGGGGGACTGAACCGGGTCTGCGCGCTCACTCGCCCGACGTACGCACCGGCTTGCGGCGTGTCTTGGCCGTGGGCGCGGCGGGGGCCTTGGCGGTACTGCGACGTGGGGCGCTGGCGCGTTTGGCAGCGGCAGGGGCCTGGGCAGCTTGTGCCGCATCGGTCACCCCCTGCATGGCGGTGCTCGCAATGTGCTGAAACTGCTGCGTGAGAGATCCCCACCACTGAAGGGGGTCGACCATGCTGGCGGCGGCGGATTCGGGGGCCTTGGCGGGCTTGGCCGGCTTGCTACCCGTCGCAGCGGCGGCTGGCTTGGGCGTGAGCTTCATGGCCTGCGCCAGATCGGCCATGCTGCAGTTCATGCCCTTGAGCGTGGCCAGCGTCATCTTCTGGACCTCTAGCGCCTGGATGGTGGCGCCCAGCGCCTTCGAGTTTTGCTCGAGCCAAAAGTGCACAGCGCGCAACTCCTGGATACGTTTTTCCAGCTCGTCGACGTCCAGCGTGGGCGCTACCCAATTGGACAGGTTTGGCATCTGGGGCAGGGTTTCGGTCGTGCCCTTGGCCAGGTTTTGCAGGAAGTCAAAACCCGGGACGAGTTTGGCAAAGCCGTAATGCGACGAGTCGGTCATGGGCGGCGCTCCAGAAATTGGCAATGAGCTTATCAGGCCACATCAGCGCGTGTCGCAAAAGTCTGTTGCCCCGCGCTGGCTTCAGTTCTTCGGGTGTGCATGCCCATGCCCGTTTTCATGCTTGTGCCCCGCATGGCTGGCGGCACCTGCGGGGGCTCGCGCCGACACCGGCACCTGCAACTGGACGAGGCGCTGCGCCCCCTGGGCATCGCGCAGCACCAGCGTCAGCGGCACCCGGGTGTCGGCCTTCAGGGGGGCCTTCAGGTCCATGAGCATCAGGTGATAGCCGCCGGGCTTGAGTTCAACCGTTTTTCCGGCTGGCAGGGCAAGCGAGGCGATGGCACGCATGCGCATGACATCCCCCTCGAGCTTCATTTCGTGCACTTCGGACACCGCCGCCGCCGGCGAGGACAGGCCCACCAGCGTGAGCGGCTCGGTGGCGGTGAGTCGCATGAAGGCGCCTGTGCCGGACTGGCCGGGTACGCTGGCGCGGATCCAGGCCGCTTCGATCTGCACCGGTGCGCCAGTGGCAGGTTGGGCCGCAGCGGGCAGGGTCGTGAGGGTCGCCCAAAGGGCGACGAGCAAGGCATGGAAAAAGTCAGGGCGCATGGCGTGATTATCGTTGGCCCGGATGCGGCACACCACCGGGCTCGTATAGGCTTGCGCTCATGCGCAGCTTGTTCCACTTCGCCTTTCATGTCACCGACCTCGACGAGGCCCGCCGCTTCTACGGCGGTGTCCTGGGCTGCGCCGAGGGCCGCAGCACCGACACCTGGGTCGACTTCGATTTCTTTGGCCATCAGCTGTCCTTGCACCGAGGCCTACCCTTCGCCACCGAACGCACAGGACGCGTGGGCGACCAGCAGGTTCCGAT
>JAJTGH010000043.1 GCA_021299555.1 Comamonadaceae bacterium | reverse complement strand
GGCCATGCGTTTGTTCAAGCGCAGCGATGCAGCCGGGCCCACAGCCGCAGCAGGGTCACGAACGGCCGCGGTTCGGCACAAGGCTGGCTGGGTGTCTGGGCTGCCGGGCGGGCGCTTGGGGTGGACCATCGTCGCGTTCAGTCCACAAAAATTGCGCTGCGCAGGCGCGGCAAATCGAGCACCCGAAGGCCGCCGTATTCCACCCGAATCACGCCGTGGCGCTCCAGGGTTCGCAATGCCTCGTTGACCCGCTGGCGCGACAGCCCCACCAGGTAGGCCAGTTCCTGCTGGGTGATGCGCAAGACCTGGCCGACGCCCGGAAACAAAGCCGGGTTGAACAGTGCCGCCAAATTGCGCGCCACCCGCAAATCCGGGTTGCTCAGGCGATCGATCTCGCGCGCTGCAATGAATTGGGCCAGTCTCTCGTTGAGCTGGCGCATCACAAAGCGATTGAAGCCTATTGAATGGTCAAGCAGCCAATCAAAAGTGGCCACCGGCAAGCCCGCTACCAGGCTGCGACGCAGCGCCAGGACGTTGTAGCGGTAAGGCTCTCGCTTGAGCGCCGTGCCCTCGCCAAACCAGCCTCCAGGCGGCAAGCCGGTGAACGTCATGGTCTCCCCCTGCGCGTTGTCGCTGCTCATCTTGAGCAAACCATCAACCACACCGAACCAGTAAGTCACCGGCCTGCCAGCCCGGCAAATATGGTCGCCCGGCACCGCCTGACTGACCACCAGCTCAGCCACCGCCCGCTGCCGCTCGGCCGGCAGCAGCAAGCCCAGCCAGGGAATGCCTTCGAACTCCATATCGCTCAGAGCTCTGCGTCGCTGATAGAGAGAAGACTCGCTCGTCATGAAATGAGCCCGGCTGACTCGTAACTTTTAAGCATTTCATTCAGACTAGGGTAAATCCCAGCCCATAAAGACCCTAAATTGTCGTCGCAATGACAAAACAACGTCAAAGTCCGACATAGCATAGCAAGTAACCAAAGCGACTGCGAGCCGCTCACCCAAGCTCCCTCAAAGGTACTTCATGCAGACCACGTTTCCCAAGCTCATGCTCGAGCATGCCGCCAAGCGCCCCCAGGCCCCGGCCCTGCGCGAGAAGGAGTATGGCATCTGGCAGGCCCTGAGCTGGGCCGATCTGGCCAAGCTGGTTGAGCACATGGCCTGCGGCATGCACCTGCTCGGGTTGCAGCGCGGCCAGCACATGGTGGTGATCGGCGCCAACCGGCCTCGCCTGTCTGCGGCCATGCTGGCCGCCCAGTCACTGGGGGCGATCCCAGTGCCGCTTTATCAGGATGCGGTAGGCGCTGAATGCGTGTTCCCGATCACCAACGCCGAGGTGCAGCTTGCGTTGGTGGAAGATCAGGAGCAAGTGGACAAGCTGCTGGAAATTCGCGACCGCTGCCCGCAGTTGGCAAACATCATCTACGACAACCCGCGAGGTCTGCGCAACTACGACACCCCCGGGCTGACGGCTTTGGACCAGGTGCTCGAGCAGGGCGCCGCCAGGGCCGCCCAACACCCTGGGTTTTTCGCCGAGCAGGTCGGCCTGGGCCAGGCCGGGGACGTGGCAGCGATGTTCTTTACCTCTGGCACGACCGGCAACCCCAAGGGCGTGGTGCACACCCACAGCACCCTGATGGACCGTGCACAAGCTGGCGCTGAATTTGACAAGCTCAGTGAGCGCGAGGAGGTGCTGGCCTATCTGCCGCCGGCCTGGATCGGTCAAAACATCTTCAGCTACGCCCAATGGCTGGTCTGTGGCTATGTGGTCAACTGCCCGGAAAACGCAGGCACCGTCTCCATTGATCTCAAGGAAGTGGGGCCGACCTACTACTTTGCACCGCCGCGGGTATTTGAGGGCATGCTCACCAGCGTCATGATTCGCATGGAAGACGCCAGCAGCCTCAAGCGCAGCCTGTTCAAGTCCTTCATGGCGCTGGCCAAGCGGGTCGGGCCGCAGCGCATGGACGGTAAGGCCCTGAGTCTGAGCGATCAGCTGCTGTACGCGCTGGGGGACCTGCTGGTTTACGGACCGCTGCGTAACAGTTTGGGCTTTTCACGGGTGCGGGTGGCCTACACCGCCGGCGAAGCCATAGGCCCGGATCTGTTCATCTTTTACCGATCGATTGGCATCAACCTCAAACAGCTCTACGGCTCGACCGAAACTGCCGTCTTTGTATGCCTGCAGCCTGACCACGAGGTGCGCCCCGACACCGTGGGAGTACCAATAAGGGGGGTCGAGATCAAAGTGGCCGACAACGGGGAGATTCTGGTCAAGTCCGCTGGCCTGCTCAAGGGGTACTACAAGAATCCGAAGGCGACACAAGAGGTGTTGACTGCCGACGGCTGGTATCACACCAGCGACGCCGGTTTCATTGATTCCCATGGGCATCTGAAGATCATCGATCGCGTCAAGGACGTCGGCCGCATCAAGGGCGGCCCCAACGACGGCGCGATATTCGCCCCCAAGTACGTCGAGAACAAGCTCAAGTTCTTTCCCTTCATCAAGGAGGCAGTGGCCTTTGGCGACGGCCGTGACAAGGTCTGCGTGATGATCAACATCGACTTCGATGCGGTGGGCAACTGGGCCGAGCGACGCAACCTGCCATACGCGGGCTATAACGATCTGGCCGGCAAGCCTGAGGTCTACGAGATGATCAGAGACTGTGTCGAACAGGTCAACGCAGACTTGGCCGCCGACCAACTGCTCGCCGGCTCACAAATCAGCCGCTTCCTGGTTCTGCACAAGGAGCTCGACGCCGACGATGGTGAACTGACACGCACCAACAAGGTCAGGCGCGGATTCATTGCCGAGAAATACCAGCCTCTGGTCGATGCTCTGTACTCGGGCAAAGAGGAACAATACATTGAGACTGCGGTCAAGTTCGAAGACGGCCGCGGTGGCAGCGTCAACGCCACGCTCAAACTGGGCGATGCCAAGACCTTCCAGGCCGTCAAGGCCGCCGCCTGACCCCGACGCAGCACACCCCGACCATGACACAAAAAAAAATCGGCGACGTCATCCTGGACGTCAAGAACATCTCGCTGAGTTTCGGGGGCGTCAAGGCCCTGAGCGACATCTCCTTTAACGTCAAGGAGCATGAGATCCGCGCCATCATCGGCCCCAACGGTGCGGGCAAGAGCTCCATGCTCAACTGCATCAACGGCGTCTACAAGCCCCAGGAAGGCTCCATCACCTTTCGCGGCACCACTTTCAAGCACATGAACAGCCATGAGGTGGCGGTCATGGGCGTGGCGCGCACCTTCCAGAACCTGGCCTTGTTCAAAGGGATGAGCGTGCTCGACAACATCATGTCCGGGCGCAACCTCAAGATCAAGAGCAATCTGTTCATGCAGGCGCTGCGCATCGGACCGGCCCAGCGCGAGGAATTTGAGCACCGCGCTTTTGTCGAGCGCATCATCGACTTTCTAGAGATACAGCCCTACCGCAAGACCCCGGTGGGCCAGCTGCCCTACGGTCTGCAAAAGCGGGTCGATCTCGCCCGTGCACTGGCCATGGAGCCGCAGGTGTTGCTGCTCGACGAGCCCATGGCTGGCATGAATGTAGAAGAGAAGCAGGACATGTGCCGCTTCGTGCTGGACGTCAACGACGAGTTTGGTACCACGATCGTGCTCATCGAGCACGATATGGGCGTCGTCATGGACATCTCTGACCGCGTGGTGGTACTGGACTACGGCAAAAAAATCGGCGACGGCACCCCCGATGAGGTGCGCAATAACGAAGAAGTGATCAGCGCCTATCTCGGCACGTCGCACTGAGGACAAGCATATGGGCTTTTTTCTGGAAACTCTTTTCGGTGGCCTGATGACAGGCATGCTCTATTCGTTGGTGGCACTGGGCTTTGTGCTGATTTTCAAGGCTTCAGGCGTCTTCAATTTTGCGCAGGGGGCGATGGTGCTCTTTGCCGCCCTGGCTATGGCCCGCTTTGCTGAATGGCTGCCCCAATGGCTGGGCTTTAACAACAAGATTGTGGCCAACCTACTGGCTTTCGTGCTGGCCGGCATCCTGATGTTTGCTGTGGCCTGGCTGGTCGAACGCCTGGTGTTGCGTCACCTGGTCAATCAAGATGGCGCCGTTTTGCTGATGGCAACCTTGGGAATAACTTATTTCCTTGATGGAGCAGGACAAACAGTCTTCGGCAGCGACATCTACAAGATCGATGTCGGCATGCCCAAAGAGCCGCTGTTCATCTGGGAAAACGTTTTTCAGGGCGGCGTGCTGGTCAGCAAAGAGGATCTTTATGCGGCCGTTATCGCTGCCTTGCTGGTGATTGCGCTGACCTTGTTCTTTCAAAAGACGACCACAGGCCGGGCTCTGCGGGCCGTGGCCGACGACCATCAGGCGGCGCAGTCCATTGGCATCCCGCTCAACCGGATCTGGATCATTGTCTGGTGCGTTGCCGGGGTGGTAGCCCTGGTGGCCGGGATGATCTGGGGCTCCAAGCTCGGGGTTCAATTTTCACTGACCACTGTGGCCCTGCGGGCACTTCCGGTGGTGATCCTGGGCGGGCTGACCTCGGTGCCGGGCGCCATCATCGGGGGCCTCATCATTGGCGTGGGAGAAAAGATGTCTGAGATCTACATCGGTCCCATGGTCGGTGGCGGTATCGAGATCTGGTTTGCCTACGTTTTGGCGCTGGTCTTCCTGCTTTTCAGGCCGCAAGGCCTGTTCGGCGAAAAAATCATCGATCGCGTCTGATCTGCCAGGGCAAAAAACATGTTCTATCGCGAAAACGGTCAATTCAAGACCACTTATGCCGCCGACTCGCAGATCTTCCCGATCGCGCAAGACCGGTGGGTGATTCTGGCCATCATCGCCCTCGCAGCCATTGCGGTGCCGATGGTCGCCAGCACCTACATGTTCAAGGCGATCCTGATCCCCTTCCTGATCCTGTCCCTGGCGGCGATCGGGGTGAACATCCTGGTGGGCTACTGCGGTCAGATTTCACTGGGCTCTGGAGCTTTCATGGCCGTAGGAGCTTACGCGGCCTACAACCTGTTCATCCGAGTCGATGGCATTCCTCTGGTACTGGCGCTGCTTGGGGGTGGCTTCTTCGCCACCCTGACCGGGATCGTCTTTGGCATCCCCAGTCTGCGGGTACGGGGACTGTACCTGGCCGTCGCTACCCTGGCGGCCCAATTCTTCTGGGACTGGGCCTTCCTGCGCATCAAATGGTTCACCAACTACGCCCCATCGGGCTCGGTGCAGGTGGCTGATCTGTCGATGATGGGCTGGGCCATCAAGGATCCCGCCGACAAATACCTTTTCTGCCTGGCCTTTCTGGTGGTGTTTGGGCTGCTGGCAAAAAACCTCGTCCGCGGTGCGATCGGTCGTGAATGGATGGCCATCCGCGACATGGACGTGGCGGCGGCAGTGATCGGCATCCGGCCGATGTACGCCAAGCTCAGCGCCTTCGCGGTCAGCTCCTTTATCGTCGGCGTGGCAGGAGCGCTGTGGGGCTTTGTACATCTGGGCGGCTGGGAGCCAGCCGCTTTCTCCGTCGATCGTTCCTTCCAGCTGCTGTTCATGGTGATCATCGGCGGCATGGGATCCATCATGGGCAGCATCTTTGGCGCGGCTTTCATTACCTTGCTGCCCATCTTTCTGAATCAGGCCCTGCCCGTACTCGGCAGCGCGGTAGGCGTCGAAATCACCACCGCCTTCGTCTCGCACGCCGAGTTCATGATTTTTGGCGCCTTGATCGTCTGGTTTCTCATCGTCGAGCCGCATGGGCTGGCCCGTCTGTGGAGTGTGGCCAAGCAAAAACTCAGAATCTGGCCCTTCCCACACTGAACCCCATCCCTGCAATATCCCGATGCCCTTGCTCTTTTCGTGGATTGAAGATTACCGCTATCGTTACCCAGTTCCGTTCTGCGTTTTATTGTTCAAAAAGGAGACACGACATGAAACTTAGACAGTTCGCACTCGCTCTTACCGTGGCCGCCTCCGGCCTGACAGCGGGCCTGGCACCATCGCTGGCTTCGGCCCAGGCCGGCGAGCAGTTCTTTCCGGTGCTCGTGTACCGGACGGGCGCCTATGCACCCAACGGTGTGCCGTTTGCCAACGGCTATGTTGATTACCTCAAACTCACCAATGCGCGAGGCGGCATCAATGGCATCAAAGTCAGCTGGGAAGAGTGTGAGACCGGCTATGCCACGGACCGCGGCGTCGAGTGCTACGAGCGTCTCAAAGGCAAGAACGGGGGCGCCACGGTGTTCCAGCCGTTGTCAACAGGCATCACCTTTGCCCTGACAGAAAAAGCCCCTGGCGACAAGATTCCTCTTATCACTGCAGGCTACGGCCGCAGCGACACGACAGACGGAATGGCCTTCAAATGGAGCTTCCCTCTGACCGGAACTTACTGGGACGCCGCCGACATTCTGGTGCAGCACGTGGCGGGCAAAGAGGGCGGCTTTGACAAACTCAAGGGCAAGAAAATCGCCCTGGTCTACCATGACAGCCCCTACGGTAAAGAGCCGATTCCCCTGCTCCAAGAGCGCGCAGCCATGCACGACTTTCAGCTGACGCTGCTGCCCGTCGCACATCCTGGCGTCGAGCAAAAGGCGACCTGGCTGCAGATCCGGCAAAACCGCCCGGACTATCTGTTTCTCTGGGGCTGGGGCGTGATGAACAGCACCTCGCTGAAGGAGGCGGTGGCCACCGGCTTTCCGCGCGATCGCATGTATGGCGTGTGGTGGGCAGGCGCCGAGCCTGATGTGAAGGACGTCGGTGACGGTGCCAAAGGCTACAACGCGTTGGCACTCCAACATGGCGCAGAGCCCAATTCGGCCGTCGTCAAGGAAGTGCTGAGCAAAATTCACGCCAAAGGTCAGGGAACCGGTCCCAAGGAAGAGGTCGGACAGGTTCTCTACATGCGCGGACTGGTAGCCGCGATGCTGGCGGTTGAAGGGGTGCGTGCAGCCCAGGATCGCTACGGCAAGGGCAAGCGGATGAATGGAGAACAGGCTCGCTGGGGCTATGAAAACCTGAACCTGACGCAGGCCAAACTCGATGGCCTGGGCTTCAAGGGCGTGATGCGTCCCATCTCTACCAGCTGCGCCGACCACCGCGGATCGACTTGGGCGCGCATACACACTTGGGACGGCAGCAAGTGGAACTTTACATCCAACTGGATTGAGGCCGACCAGTCCATCATCAAGCCGATGATCAAGGCATCCGCCGACAAATACCTGACCGACAAGAAGCAGGCCCGGCGCGATCCCAAGGATTGCCAATCCTGATCGAGTACACCCCGAGCCCGGCCTCACGGCATGCGGCTCGGGGCTCTTTCCGGTGCCAACCTGCGCCAGGGCACCGGATACGAGGAGGTTGCTTGCAACCCCCACTGCCAAACGCAGCGCGCTGCGCTTGGCAGTGGTTTTGAACGGAATCGAATATGAGCAAGCCCAATATCGTTCTCAATGTCAATGGCATTGAGGTCATCTATAACCATGTCATCCTGGTGCTAAAAGGCGTGTCCCTGCAGGTGCCGGAGCAAGGCATCGTAGCGATCCTGGGCGGTAATGGCGCGGGCAAGACCACCACTTTGCGAGCGATCTCCAACCTACTCAAAGGTGAGCGCGGAGAGGTCACCAAGGGCAGCATCGAACTGCGTGGAGAGCGAATTGAGAACCTCTCGCCGGCCGATCTGGTCAACCGTGGTGTGGTGCAGGTGATGGAGGGACGCCATTGCTTTGCCCACCTGACCATCGAAGAGAACCTGCTGACCGGCGCCTATACCCGCAAGGACAAGGGCGAGATTGCGGCCAACCTCGATAAGGTCTACACCTACTTTCCCCGCATCAAGACCCGGCGTCACTCGCAGGCTGCCTACACCTCCGGCGGCGAGCAGCAGATGTGCGCCATCGGACGCGCCCTGATGGCCAGTCCGAACATGGTCTTGCTCGATGAGCCCTCCATGGGCTTGGCGCCGCAGATCGTGGAGGAGGTGTTCGAAATCGTCAAAGACCTGAACCAAAAGGAAAAAGTCACCTTCCTGTTGGCCGAGCAAAACACCAATATGGCTCTGCGCTATGCAGACTATGGCTACATCATGGAAAGTGGGCGCATTGTGATGGATGGCGCAGCGGCCGATCTGGCCAGCAACGAAGACGTCAAGGAGTTTTACCTTGGCATGGGTGGAGGAGAGCGCAAGAGCTTCAAGGACGTGAAGAGCTACAGGCGCCGCAAGCGCTGGCTGGCCTGAAGGTTGGTCCATGAGCAGCTACTTCGATTCCCTGGAAACCCGCTCTGCCGCAGAGCGCGAACAGGCCATCCGCCTTGCCCTGCCCGAGCAAATCAGGCAGGCCCAAAAGCACAGCGCAGCCATGGGCCGCATCCTGCGGGAAGTTGATGCGGCGGCCGTCGACTCGCGCGAAGCATTGGCACGCCTGCCTGTGACGCGCAAAAGCGAACTGCTCGAGCTGCAAAAAGCAAGCCGACCAGCCGACTCCTTCGGCGGCTTTGCAGCCGTGCTGCGCGGGCCCCAAATGGCGCGTATCTTTGCCTCGCCCGGGCCCATTTACGAGCCCGATGTGTCTGCGCGCGATTACTGGCGCGTTGGGCGTGCCATCTATGCAGCCGGCTTTCGATCCGGCGATCTGGTCCACAACGCATTTAGCTACCACATGACACCGGGCGCCTTCATGATGGAGTCGGGCGCCCACGCCATTGGCTGCACCGTGTTTCCCGCCGGCACCGGCCAAACCGAACAGCAGCTGGCAGCCATCGCCGACCTGCGCCCAGACGGTTACAGCGGCACACCCAGCTTTTTGCGCATCTTGCTGGAGAAGGCGCAGGAAGGCGGAATCGATGTGTCCTGCCTCAAAAAGGGCCTGGTCACCGGAGAAGCGTGCCCACCGAGCCTGCGAGACTGGTTCAGCGACCAGGCAGTGACGGTTTATCAGTGCTACGCAACAGCCGATCTGGGCCTGATTGCCTACGAGACCGCATCGCGCGAAGGCCTGGTGGTCGACGAGGGCGTGATCGTAGAAATCGTACGCCCCGGCACGGGCGACCCTGTGCCCGAGGGAGAAGTTGGCGAATTGGTGGTGACCACACTGAACCCGCACTATCCGCTGGTGCGCTTTGGCACGGGGGACTTGTCGGCCGTCTTGCCCGGCTCGTGTCCCACTGGACGAAGCAATCAACGCATCAAGGGCTGGATGGGCCGGGCCGACCAGACGACCAAAATCAAGGGAATGTTTGTCCATCCCGGCCAAGTGGCCGAGGTGGCTCGGCGCTTTCCAGAGGTCGGGCGCATGCGTCTGGTGGTCACCGGCGAGATGGCCAACGACCAAATGACCCTCAGGGTTGAAGCAGCGCAGGCGGTGGTCGGCCTGACTGACCGCATCGGGGAGGCCGTGCGCGACGTCACCAAACTGCGCGGCGTGATCGAACTGGTCGCACCGGGCAGTCTGCCCAATGACGGCAAGGTGATCGAAGACGCCAGAAGCTACAAATGAGTGCCAAATCCTTGTTCAAAATTAAGGATAAGGGATTTCCTTCTGGGTGCAGGGGCGCCCACCCATAAAATGGCTCATCTTTTCCAAGGAGACATGATGAACAAGCTCTTAACCCTCGCACTGCTGGCGGCCGCTGCCTTCACTGCGCAAGCGCAGTCGTATCCTGGCAACAAGCCCATTGCGCTGGTCGTGCCGTTTGCTGCAGGCGGCCCGACCGACCGGGTGGCACGAGATCTGGCTGTTGCGATGAACAAGCAAATACCGGGATCCAATTTCGTGGTCGAAAACACCGTGGGAGCCGGTGGAACCCTCGGCGCAATCCGGGTTGCCAAGGCTGCACCAGACGGTCACACCTTGCTGGTCTGGCACGTGGGCATGGCCACAACGCCCATCATGTACCGCAAGCTCAGCTACAAGCCCCTTGAGGACTTTGAGTACCTTGGCATGATCAACGATGTGCCGATGACGCTGATCGGCAAGCCCCAGCTGCCGGCCAACACATACCGCGATTTTGAGAACTACATCCGGGCCAATGCTGGAAAACTGAACTTGGCGCACGCCGGACTGGGGTCTGCGTCGCACCTGTGCGGCCTGATGTGGCAGTCGGCCATCAAGCTCAGTGAAAGCATGACCACCATCCCCTTCAACGGCACGGGACCGGCCATGAACGCGTTGCTCGGAGGCCAGGTGGATGTCATGTGTGACCAGACCACCTCGACCACCGGCCAGATCGAGGGTGGGCGCGTCAAGGGCTTTGCCGTGACCACGGCACGCCCCATGTCCAGCCACAAGCTCCTAAAGGATTACCCGACCCTGGCAGAGATGGGCCTGAAGAACTTCAACCTGACCATTTGGCACGGCATGTATGCGCCCAAAGGAACGCCGGCGGCGATCACCAAGCAACTCAACGAAGCCTTGCAGCGTGCCCTCAAGGACCCGGAATTCGTTAAAAAACAAGAGGCTCTTGGCGCGCTGCTCGTGACTGATAAGCGAGTCACTCCAGAAGGTCACAAGGCTTTCGTGGCCGCTGAGATCGACCGCATCCGCCCCGTGTTTGAGGCGGCCAAGGCTTACGCCGACTAACGCCAGCCTGTACCAGGAGTCCCAAAGCTGCTGGATACGGCAGCTTTTTTCTTTTGTGCCCCCAGCAGGCGGGCGCTCGCCGTGTCGAGCCTCATGACTTGCCCTATGGCGTTGGCCGTTGATTTGCTCTAAAAGAGAGGCTTATCCATCGACTCGCTCGCCCCGGTCACGTTCAACCCCATTGACTGCAACGGCCTCGTCGGCCCTCACACCTGACTGGAGCTTGTTTGCAATTGTCTGAAATATGCACACCATGAAAAAATACACTCACCGCATCGGTCGACGCCTGCTCAATCACGCCGTAATCACACTGGCTGCCTGCCTGGCCGCTGTACCAGTCTGGGCCCAAAGCAGCGCTTGGCCCAACAAACCCGTGCGCATCGTCGTGCCCTTCCCGCCAGGAGGTACCACCGACATCCTGGCCCGTGCCATCGCACCGGAGCTCGGTAAAGCCTTTGGTCAGTCGTTCATCATCGATAACAAGGGCGGTGCCGGCGGAAACGTGGGGACCGAGATCGTGGCCAAATCGGCCAATGACGGCTACACGCTGCTCATGGGCACGGTGGGCACGCACGGCATCAACCGCGCGCTGTACGAGAAGCTGCCCTACGACCCGATCAAGGACTTCGCGCCCATCACCTTGGTGGCCTCCGTACCCAACGTGATGGTCATGAACACAGAAAAAGCACGCTCCATGGGCATCAACAGCGTGCAAGATTTCATCAATTACGCCAAGGCCAGGCCCGACAAGCTCAACATGGCCTCCAGCGGCAGCGGAACGTCCATTCATTTGGCCGGTGAACTGTTCAAAACCCAGGCCGGCGTGTCCATGGTTCATGTCCCGTACAGGGGATCAAGCCCTGCACTGCTAGACCTGATTTCGGGCAATATGGATGTGATGTTTGACAACCTGCCCTCGTCCATGCAGCACATTCGATCGGGCAAGCTCAAGGCGTTTGCAGTGACCAGCGGGCAACGCTCGTCTGCATTGCCCGATATTCCAACGGTGGAAGAAGCGGGCAGGCTCAAGGGGTTTGAGGCGAGCAGTTGGTTTGGGTTGCTGGCGCCTGCCGGCACCTCTGCCGACATCGTCAACCGGATTCAACGTGAAGTGGCACGTGCGTTGAGCGACCCCGGCATCAAAGAAAAAATGCAGGCTCAAGGGGCCATTCCCAGTGGCATGACCCCGCAGGAGTTTGTTCGACTGATAGACAGCGAACACAGCAAGTGGGCCCAGGTGGTCAAGGCCTCTGGCGCTAAGGCCGATTGAGGTTGCCGGCCTCAGGTGTGGGGCGTTTCAAACCCCCCACACCACTGGATCGCCGTGCTGGTGACTGATTCTGAGCAGTTCCAGGAAAGGTAGGGTGCGCTGGCGCAAGTTGACGCCCTCACCCTCCGGCGACTCTCGGCTCTGGCCCGCTTCGAAAGCGGCCTTGGCTTGAGCGAACGCCAACTCTTCCTGCGCCACCGCAGCGCGCAGGGCGGCCATGGCCTGAGGCATTTGCTCGACCAGCACAATGCCCTGGGCCGCCGGCTCCTTGCCGATGATCTCGAGCACCTGCCTGCCATTGGGCTCGAGCATGATCACATCGCCCGCATTCCTGGATTTGAATCTGTAAAGCATCTCAAGCCCCTCAACTGCTGCGGCGCTGAACGCTTTGCGCCAACCACCGGCGATTATGGTCCGGCCCCAGGGCACCACTTGTCAGCCAAACGCCACTTTCATCAAAGATGGCGGCCTTGCGGATCTCCGAAAAATTTGACCGGTCATGCGTGGTCGTATGATGGCGCTCAGCAGCAAACTTTGAATTTTTGAACCATGCCCACCTACCACATCGAGATGTTTGAGGGCCGCACGCCCGAGCAGAAAAAAAAGTTGGTTGAAGAAATCACCCGCGTCACCGTGCAAGTGCTCGGCGGCTCGCCCGAGGCGGTCGATATCATCATCACCGACATCAAGCGCGAGAACTGGGCCACGGGCGGAAAGCTCTGGTCCGAGCCCCGAAACTAAAGAGCGTCCCAAACGGGAACATCCTGCAGACTCACACCCGCCATGTGCCAACTGCTGGGTCTCAATTGCAACTCACCGACCGACGTGGGTTTTAGTTTCACCGGCTTTGCGCAGCGCGGCGGCCGCACCGATGAGCACAAAGACGGCTGGGGGATTGCCTTCTTCGAGGGCGGACATGACAAAGGCCTGCGGCATTTTGTCGACGTTCAGCCCGCTTGCGACTCGCCCATGGCGCAATTCGTGCGCAATTACCCCATACGCAGCCGCAACGTCATTGCCCACGTTCGAAAGGCAACCCTGGGGGCAGTTGCACTGGAAAACTGCCATCAAGCTGCATGCAGGATTTCAGCCCGTTGGCAGCACCGACAGCGAACTGGCTTTTTGCTGGATCATGCAAGAGCTGGCCAAATCACACGCAGGTCTGCCGCAACTCGATGAAATGACGCGAACCCTGCGCGAACTGGCGGCGCAACTGGCTGGCCACGGCACCTTCAACTTCCTGATGGGCAATGGGTTGGCGCTTTGGGCGCACGCTTCGACCCATTTGCACTATGTCGAGCGCAGTCACCCTTTCGCACACGCTCAGCTTCGCGACGAAGAGCTGAGCATCAACTTTGCACAGCACAACCAGCCGGGTGAC
Organism: Comamonadaceae bacterium; assembly: GCA_021299555.1. Classification (GTDB taxonomy): domain Bacteria; phylum Pseudomonadota; class Gammaproteobacteria; order Burkholderiales; family Burkholderiaceae_C; genus Polaromonas. Next base: position 42,449 of record JAJTGH010000043.1, on the reverse strand, counting down.
AAGATAGCCGTTGTGGTGACGGCACCGCTGACCACCAATGAAGACTGGCAAGCTTTTGCACCGCACACCCTGAAAGTCTTTGTTGACGGGCAGGCGGTTTGAGGGACCGGCACTGCGCTGCGTGATCAAGCCAGCGCCGCCTCCAGGGCATCGATGTACATCGCAGCCACATCAAAACCTGTCTGATCGGTGATTTCCTGAAAGCAGGTCGGGCTTGTGACGTTGATCTCGGTCACGCAGTCACCGATCACGTCGATGCCCACCAGCAGCAAGCCGCGCTGGGCCAGTACGGGGCCTATGGCTTGGGCGATCTCCAAGTCACGCGCCGACAAAGCCTGGGCCACGCCCACCCCACCGGCAGCCAAGTTGCCACGCACCTCCCCGCCTTGCGGAATGCGCGCCAGACAAAAGGGCACGCTCTTGCCACCTATGACCAAGACCCGCTTGTCGCCTTGGGCAATGGCCGGCAAAAACCGTTGCACCATGACGGTTTGAGCGCCGTGGCAATTGAGCGTCTCAATGATGGCGCCCAAGTTCAGTCCATCATCCTTGACCCGGAAAATGCCCATGCCGCCCATGCCGTCGAGTGGCTTGAGGATGATGTCGCGGTGCTCGTCATGAAAGCGCCGAATGTCGGCCGCATCGCGCGTGACCAAGGTGGGCGCGATGAACTTGGAAAATTCCATGATGGCGAGCTTTTCCGGATGATCTCGCAAGGCCCGCGGCCTGTTAAACACCCGCGCGCCCTCACGCTCGGCCTGCTCGAGCAGGTGGGTGGCGTAAAAGTACTCGCTGTTAAAGGGTGGATCCTTGCGCATGAGAACTGCATCAAAATCCCTGAGTGCCTGGGGGCGCTCATTGGGCGCTTGCTGCTGGGCTTCAAACCAGTTTGTCTGCTCACCGGTCAGTCGGATATCGCGCACATAGCCGGTCACACTTTGACCGCTCTGCCAGAGCAAGTCCTTGGGCTCACACACACTGATGCGATGCCCGCGCTTTTGTGCCTCGCGCATCATGGCAAAGGTGCTGTCCTTGTAGATCTTGAAGGACTCGAGCGGATCGGCAATGACGAGCAGGTGCATGGTCGGGGCGCTTCAAATTTCAATCTTCGATCCCAACTCGACCACCGAGTTATTGGGCAGCTTGAGGAAGTCGGCTGCGCCACTGGCGTTCAGGTGCATCTGCGCGAAAAGCTTTTCGCGCCAGGTCGCCATGCCCCCGCCGATGGTGGGGATCACGGTATCGCGAGACAGAAAATAGCTGGTATTCATGGCATCGACCCGGCACCCATGCGAGGCAAGAGGCACCAGGGCCTTGGGGATGTCTGGATCGTCTTTGAATCCGTAGTGAATCAGCACTTGCCAGCACTCGTTGCCCAGCGCCTCAATCTCCAAACGCTGCTCCAAGCCAATCCAAGGCACCTCATGGTTGATCACCGTGACGAACAAATTTTGCTCGTGCAGCACTTTGTTGTGCTTGAGGTTGTGCAGCATGGCGTTGGGAACAGCGCCCTTTTCAGCGGTCAGAAAAACCGCCGTTCCTTCGACCCGGGCCGGTGGCAAAACAAAGACGGTGTCCAAAAATGCAGCCAACTCCAGCCAATCGGCCCGCATCTTGGTGTTGAGCAACTGCCGGCCATCCTTCCAAGTGAGCATCAGGGTAAACACAAAGCCGCCGATGATCAGCGGGAACCAGCCTCCATCGAGAAACTTCATCAGATTCGAAGCAAAAAAGGCCAAATCCACCAGGAAAAATACCCCGGTTGCCGCCAGGCAAAGGGCCAGCGGATAGTTCCAGCTGTAGCGGATCACGAAGAAGGTCAGGAAAGTCGTGATCAACATATCCAAAGTGACGGCAATGCCATAGGCCGAGGCCAGGTTGCTGGAAGAGCGAAACATCACCACCGCCAGCACGATGGTGACAAACAAGCCCCAATTGACCATCGGAATGTAGATCTGCCCCGTGTCGCGCTCGCTGGTGTGCAAGATGCTCAAGCGCGGCAGATAGCCCAGCTGAATGACTTGCTTGGTCACGCTGAACGCACCTGTTATAAGGGCCTGGGAAGCAATCACAGAGGCCACCGTGGCAAGCACCACCAGAGGCATCAAGGCCCACTCGGGGGCCATCAGGTAAAACGGATTCTTCACCGCTTCAGGCTGGCGCAGCAAAAGTGCCCCCTGGCCAAAATAGTTCAAAGTCAAGGCTGGCATGACCACCGCAAACCAGGCCAGACGGATCGGCTTCTTGCCAAAATGGCCCAGATCCGCGTACAGAGCTTCGGCACCTGTGACGCACAGCACCACAGCGCCCAAAATCACGAACGTGGTGCCCGGGTTTGCCCAGATAAAAGCCAGGGCGTAATGCGGACTCAAGGCCAGCAGGATCCCGGGGTAGCTGGCAATTTGATGAACACCGAGAACAGCAATGGCCAAGAACCAGAGCAGTGTCAGTGGTCCGAAAAATTGGCCAATGCCTGCAGTACCCCTTTTTTGCACCCAGAACAGCAGGAACAAAATGAGCAGGGTCACCGGAATCACGGCCCGCTTGAAGGCCGGGTCGATCACCTCCAAGCCCTCGACGGCCGACAGCACCGAGATGGCGGGCGTGATGACGCCGTCCCCGTAAAAAAGGGCGGTGCCAAAAATACCCACCAGCAGCAGCATCTGACGCATGCGGGGCTTGTCCTTGACCGCCTGCGAGGCCAGAGCCAGCATGGCCACCAATCCACCCTCGCCATGGTTGTCTGCCCTGAGCACCAGCACGACGTATTTGAGCGACACAATGGTCGTCAAGGTCCAAAAGAACAGCGAGAGAACACCGTAAACGTTGGCCGGCGTGAAGGGCACGTGCCCCGAGCCAAACACCTCCTTGACCGCATAAAGCACGCTGGTGCCGATGTCGCCGTAGACAACGCCAATCGCGCCCAGGGTCAAGGCGGCTAAGGAGGAAGAGGATTGAGACAAGGGCTTGAGCTTTGCGGCAGGCACCCGGTGGCGCCCGCACAAGCAGAAAGTCAATTCAAGGGGAACCTATTGTCGGCCAGCTCCAGCCGTTGGCAAGTGGACTGACGCCCAGCGGCCCCAAGGAGCCACTTTTGTTGCACCGCAGCAACTCGGTGCTGCCCATTCAGTCATAGACCTCGGCCTGCGGGTCGGTGCTTTCAAGCTCGTAGCTGGCCGCCAGCAGGGCCAGCCGGCCAATCACACCATACATGTAAAACCGGTTCGGGCTGCTCGAGCCTGGTTTTTCGCCCGGTTGGGGCAAACGGCCGCTGTCGGCAAAGGCCAGAGGCACGAAGCTGGCCCCCGGAGCATTGAGGTTCTCGTCGATGCCGCGCTCTGCATGGATCCGGTAAAAACCACCGACAACGTAGCGGTCCATCATGTATACCACGGGCTCGGCCACCGCCTCATTGACCCGCTCGTTGGTCAACACGCCCTCTTGGATGATGACTTCGGTCAGGGCTTGTCCATCCTTGATGGCGCTCATCTTGTTCTTGGTTTTGCGATTGACAGCGTCCAAATCCTTGGCGTCACGCACCGTCATGATGCCCATGCCATAGGTCCCGTTGTCTGCCTTGACCACGACAAATGGCTTTTCGTTGATTCCGTACTCTTTGTATTTGCGCCGGATCTTGGTGAGCAAGGCATCGACCTGCGATTGCAGGGCGTCCATCCCCAAACCTTCGGCAAAGTTGATCTCACCGCATTTGGTGTACATGGGGTTGATCAGCCAGGGGTCGATGCCAAGCAGCTTTGCAAACCGCTTGCACACTTCCTCGTAGGTCTGAAAGTGCCGCGATTTGCGCCGCACCGACCAGCCTGCGTGCAGGGGCGGCAGCAGATGCTGCTCGTGCAGATCTTCCAAGATGCCAGGGACACCGGCCGACAGGTCGTTGTTGAGCAAGATGGTGCAGGGATCGAAATCCTTCAGACCCAGCCTGCGCTCACTGCGTATCAAAGGCTCGATGGTGATGCTCTCACCGGTGGGCAGATCGTAGGTGGTCGGCTCCTTGATTTCCGGGCTGAGCGAGCCAAAGCGCACATTCAAACCGGTTTGGTGAAAGATGCGCTTGAGCTGGACCACGTTGCTCAGATAAAAGGTGTTGCGGGTGTGGTTCTCGGGCACCACCAGCAAATTGCGCGCCTCGGGGCATATTTTTTCGATGGCGGCCATGGCCGCCTGCACCGCCAGCGGCAGCATTTCAGGGGTCAGATTGTTCCAGCCCCCAGGAAACAGGTTGGTGTCGACCGGTGCGAGCTTGAAGCCGGCGTTTCGAATGTCCACCGAGCAATAAAAAGGCGGCGTGTGTTCCATCCACTCCAGACGGAACCAGCGCTCGATCGCCGGGGTCGAATCGAGCACCCGCTGCTCAAGTTCGTTGATGGGGCCATTGAGGGCAGTGATCAGGTGAGGAACCATGAAGCAACTTTCGGCGTTAACAAGCGCAATTCAGGAGCGAACCTCGCCCTGCCCCAAAACCACGTATTTCAGGCTGGTCAGCCCCTCAATACCCACAGGTCCACGGGCGTGAAACTTATCGGTCGAGATACCGATCTCAGCACCCAGACCGTACTCAAAACCATCGGCAAAGCGGGTGCTGGCATTGACCATGACGCTGGCCGAATCGACCTCTCGCAAAAACCGCTGCGCGTGCACATGGTCACGCGTCAGGATGGCATCCGTGTGGTGGCTGGAATAGGTATTGATGTGAGCGATTGCTTCGCCTACATCCCTCACCATTTTGATGCTGATGATGGGAGCCAGATACTCTTCAAACCAATCTTGCTCCGTGGCCAGGCGCAGCATTGGAGCGGGACGGACGGCCACAGGGTCAGCGCCGAGGGCCTGCTGCAAAACCGCAAGGGACTCGGGATCGCAGCGCATTTCCACGCCCTTGGAGGCGTAAATGGCGCCGATCCGGGGTAGAAACTCAGCCGCCACACTGCGAGCGACCAACAGACTTTCGGCCGCATTACAGGGGCTGTACTTTTGGGTCTTGGCGTTGTCGGCCACGGTCACGGCCATGTCGATGTCGCAAGGGTCATCCACATACACGTGGCAGTTGCCATCGAGATGCTTGATGACCGGTACCCGGGCCTCACGGCTGATGCGCTCGATCAATCCCTTGCCACCGCGCGGAATGATCACATCCACGTACTGCGGCATGGTGATGAGCAGACCCACGGCCTGCCGGTCAGACGTGGGCACCGCTTGCACCGCCTTGGGCGGCAAGCCGGCGTCGGCCAGGGCAGACTGCACGAGGGCCGCCAGCGCCGCGTTGGATTGCAAGGCCTCCGAGCCGCCGCGCAAGATACAGGCATTGCCGCTCTTGATGGCCAGCGACGCGGCCTCTATGGTCACGTTGGGCCGGCTCTCGTAAATCATGCCAAACACACCAATGGGCACGCGCATCTGACCGACGCGTATGCCGCTGGGTTGCTGCTTCATGCCGACGATCTCTCCGATCACATCGGCCATGGAGGCCAGCTGTTCACAGCCCTGGGCCACGGTCTCGATGGTCTTGGGGTCGAGCTTGAGCCGATCGAGCATGGGCCCGCTCAAACCGGCGGCGCGGGCACGGCTCAGATCGCTTGCGTTGGCCTCCGTCAGCGGTCCAACTTGGGCTCGCAGCATCGCAGCGAGTCCGCGCAAGGCCTGGTTTTTCTGGGCAGCCGAGGCGCGCGCCATCCCGGCCGAGGCCGTTTTGGCATCGGTACCGAGCTGAGTCATCAGCGCAACAAGCGCGTCGGCCTGCTGCGCAGCCGTTTCGGGAGCGTTCATGACAGCGATTTTCGCACGCCCGGGCCCGGCGTCTGGGCCGACCCCAGCCTCAAGGCTTCGGTACAGATCGTCCACCGAAAATGGCTGTCCCGACACGCACCATGGTGCTGCCAGCGGCAATGGCCGCCTCCAGGTCTGCGCTCATACCCATGGACAGGGTGTCGATGGGTCGCAGCAACCGACCCGAGGCGTTCAGACCATCGAACAGCTCGCGCGTGCGGCGGTGCACCGCCAGCGCGGTAGCCTCATCGGCCGCCGGCTCAGGTATGGTCATCAGCCCACGCAACACCAAACCGGGCAAACCCTGAACCGCCTGCGCCAAAGCCAGCGCCTGTTCTGGCGCAACACCTGACTTGGTGGGCCCACCGTCAATATTGACCTGCAGACACACCTGGAGCGGCGGCAAGTGGGCTGGCCGCTGATCCGACAGCCGCTGAGCGATCTTGAGTCGGTCGATGCTGTGCACCCAATCGAAATGCTCAGCCACCGCGCGGGACTTGTTGCTCTGCAGCGGTCCGATGCAGTGCCAGCACAGAGACGGCGGCTGGGCCTGGCCCTGGGCCCAAAGCTTCAAGGCTGCGATCTTCTCGAGCCCCTCCTGCACGTAGTTTTCCCCAAAATCGCGCTGCCCACCGCTAACGGCCTCCATCACCGCCTCGGGTCCGAAGGTTTTGGAGACCGCCAACAAGGTCACAGATCGTGGCTCACGGCCCGCGTCTTGACATGCTTTGTCAATGCGCTTGCGCACACGGTCGAGCTCGGTTGTGATGGATGACATCCGCAAACTGTAACCTCGAACCCAAAAAGGAACTGCCGTGACACTGAATGAACTGCTGACCCTGGCCATCGATCAACAGGCCTCAGACCTGCACCTGTCCAGCGGCTTGCCGCCGGTGCTCAGAGTCCACGGCAAACTGCAGCGCCAAGACCACGCCCCACTGACCGCGCAGGCGATTCGCACAATGGCCGAATCGATGATGACACCCGATCAGCGCCAGACCTGGACACCGCTGATCGATGTCGATGGCGCCTGGGAGCAGCCCGGCGTCGGGCGTTTTCGCTTCAATGCCTACACACATGAGCGCGGCCCCAGCCTGGCCTTGCGGCACATTGCCTCACGCATCCCGTCGCTTGCGCAACTTGGCACGCCGACGGTGTTGTCTGAGCTCGCTCTCAAGCCCAAAGGCTTGCTGCTGATCACCGGCCCCACCGGTTCAGGCAAATCAAGCACGCTGGCGGCGCTGCTGCAACACCTCATGGCACATCAGCCCTGCCACCTGATCACGATCGAGGATCCGATCGAATTCATCCATGACAGCGCGCTGGGCCTGATCCATCAGCGGCAACTGGGCATGCACGCGGCCAGTTACGGGCAAGCACTGCGAGCGGCTCTGCGAGAAGATCCCGATGTGATCATGGTCGGCGAATTGCGCGATCTTGAGACCATGCAGCTGGCACTGACAGCGGCAGAGACCGGCCACCTGGTGTTGGCCACTTTGCACACCGCCGGGGCAGCGCAGACCATCGACCGTCTGGTCGATGCTTTCCCCGCAGGCGACAAAGAGATGGTGCGCAGCATGCTGGCCGAATCGCTGCTGGCCATAGGCTCGCAGGTGCTGTGCGAAGGCAAATCCGGCACCCGAGTTGCCGCCTACGAGGTGCTGGTGGCCACTGCGGCGGCTCGCACTCTGATTCGTGAAAACAAGTTGGCCCAGCTCTACTCGGTGATGGTCTTTCCGCACGTGCAGGGCCAACACTGAGAGGCATTTTCATGAGCAACGCAGCCGTCAACGCCCGCGCATACGACAGTATCCCCCCTCGCAAGGTGGCCTTTCTCGGTCTGGGGGTCATGGGCTACCCAATGGCCGGCCATCTGGCGCGCGCCGGCCATTCGGTCACCGTCTACAACCGCAGCGCAGGCAAGGCACAGAGCTGGATGCAGGAATTCGGCGGCCGCAGCGCGGCCACGCCGCGCGGGGCTGCGGAAAATGCCGACATCGTCTTTTGCTGCGTGGGCAATGACGACGACTTGCGATCGGTCGTGCTCGGCGCTGACGGGGCGCTGGCCGGCATGAAACCGGGCGCCTGCTTTGTCGACCACACCACAGCCTCAGCACAGGTGGCGCGCGAATTGTTCGCGCGGGCCCAGAGCGCCGGCCTGCAGTTCATCGACGCACCGGTATCCGGCGGTCAAGCCGGCGCTCAAAACGGCCTGCTGACCGTCATGTGCGGCGGACAGGCCAGCGCCTTTGATGCGGTCAAGCCCGTGGGCATGGCCTTTTCCAAAGCGTTCACACTCATGGGCGCATCGGGCGCAGGGCAGTTGACCAAGATGGTCAATCAGATTTGTATCGCCGGACTGGTTCAAGGCCTGAGCGAGGCCATTGCCTTTGGTCAGAAGGCGGGGCTGGACCTGGACCTGGTGCTCGATGTGATCGGCAAGGGCGCTGCGCAAAGCTGGCAAATGGACAACCGCGGCAAAACCATGGCCCGCGACCAGTTTGACTTTGGCTTCGCGGTCGACTGGATGCGTAAGGACCTTGGCCTGGTGTTGGACGAGGCCAAGCGCAATGCAGCCCGGTTACCCGTGACGGCCCTGGTCGATCAGTTCTATGCCGACGTCCAAGCCATGGGTGGCCGGCGCTGGGACACTTCGAGCCTGATCAAGCGGCTTCGCTGAATGCCAGGGCGGCCAACAAATGAGGCCTTGCTCACCCGATCGCTTCAGGTCTTGGCCGGCGCCGGCTTCAAGCGATCGAGTTCCTGTTGGCTGATGAACTCGAAAATTCGCACGACGCGCTGCACGCCGGAGACAGACCGCGCCGCCTCGGTGGCTTTCTTGGCTTCGTCCTCCGTGACCCGGCCCATCAGATAGACCACCGCCCGCTCGGTCGTCACCTTGACCGCCGACTGCGGCAGCTTGACATCGATGAAGGCAGCCCTGACCTTACCGGTCAGGATCAAGTCATTGGAGCGGTCCCAAAAAGAAGGAGTGCTCATCACATCTGCTGCGTTGACCACATCCTTGACATTTTGCACGCCGCTGACCACACGCTCTACCGCCTGCTTGTCAGCCTCATTGGGCACATCGCCGGTAATCAGCACCCGGCGGTTGTAGCTGGTTGCATCGATGCGAACGCGCGTGCCGAGCTGCTCACGAACGGCAGCCTTGGCCCGCACCTCGATGGTTTCGTCCTCCAGCTGAGTGCCGGCGGTGCGGCGGTCATAGGCCACCATCACCGAGCCGGCCGCACCGGCGACGATCAGTGGCGCGCAAGCCGTCAGGCTCGAGCCCAAAATCGCCACGCCAGCGGTCATCCATGCCCATCGTTTCAAAGCAGTCATTGGCTTGTCTCCTGATCACCAAGTAGTTGAGCATCCACGCCATCGCAGATGCAATGCAAAGCCAGAAGGTGAACCTCCTGAATCCGCGCCGTGCGCTCATGAGGCACACTGATGTGTACATCGGTCTCGCGCAAAATTTGACCCATCTTGCCGCCGCCTTTGCCCGTCAGAGCCACGACGATCATCTCGCGCTCATGGGCCGCCTCAATGGCCGCGAGCACGTTGGCCGAATTGCCGCTGGTGCTGATGGCCACAAGCACGTCACCGGCACCGCCTAGGGCCCGTACCTGCTTGGAAAACACCACGTTGTAGTCGTAGTCGTTCGCAATGGCAGTCAGGATGGAGCTGTCTGTGGTCAAGGCAATGGCCGCCAATTCAGGCCGTTCACGCTCGTAGCGGCCCACAAACTCAGCCGCAAAATGTTGCGCGTCGGCAGCCGATCCGCCGTTGCCGCAGGCGAGCACTTTGCCACCACTGGTGACGCTGGCCAAAATCGCCTGCACTGCAGCGGCGATGGGCTTGGACAACAGTTGTGAGGCCTGATACTTCAGGTCGGCACTGTCGATGAAATTTTGTTCTATGCGTTGCTCGAGCATCACGGACAATCATAGCGGCTCCAGGCGGTTTTCAAAAGGCGTCGAATGCGGCCTTGAGCCAGACGATCTCGGCCAGCGCCAAATCGGCACTTGCATCGAAGAGCACCACATCAAAACGACAAGGTGGCGCAATGGGCCACCTCATCAGGTAGTGACGCGCAGCAAAAACGATGCGCCTTTGCTTCAGACCCACAATGCTGGCGCCCGCCCCACCGTAATCGGCGCGACTGCGCCGGCGCACCTCCACAAAAACGAGCGTGCCATCGGCATCGCGCATGATCAGATCGATTTCACCCCCGCCTCGGCCGGGGGTGCGAAAATTCGAAGCCATCCAGCGCAGGCCATGGCGCTCCAGGTGCCGCCGAGCCAGCGCCTCGGCCTGGTCGCCGCGGCCCTTGGTGGTAATCTGCTTGATCTTGGGCTCGGCCGCACAAGCCACTGCCGAGCTGATCTGCTTTCCGGACTTTTGCATTGAACGCATCTTTCGACCTGGCGCGAGAGGCCGCCCGCAACGCCGCTGGCCTGCAACACCACCCCGCAGGCACACTGTACGTGGTGGCCACCCCGATAGGCAACCTGGCCGACATCAGCCTGCGTGCCCTGCATGTGCTCGGGATGGTCGACGCCATTGCCTGCGAGGATACGCGCCACACGCAAGCCATGCTCAAGCAGTACGGCATCACCCGGCCCTTGCTGCCCGTCCATGAGCACAATGAGGCGCAGGCGGCCGAACCGCTCATCGAACGCCTGCAAGCCGGGCAGCGCCTGGCCTATGTCAGCGATGCAGGCACCCCCGGGGTCAGCGATCCGGGCGCCCGGCTGGTGGCAGCAGCGCGCCATGCCGGTGCCACCATCGTTCCTTTGCCTGGAGCCAGCAGCCTGACTGCAGTGCTCAGCGTGGCCGGCCTGAGCCAAGGCGGGCCTGTGCTTTTTGCCGGCTTTCTGCCGGCCAAGGCCGGCGAGCGGGAGCAGGCGGTCGAGCAACTGGCCAGCGTACCGCATGCGGTGGTCCTGCTGGAGGCGCCCCATCGGATCGAGGCCATGGCCCGCGAACTCCAGCGCCTGGGCGATCGCCAGGTCACCGTGGGTCGGGAGCTGACCAAGCAGTTCGAGCAAATCGTCACTCTGGCGGCCGGCGAGCTGGCCGGCTGGCTGGGTCAGGACCCACAGCGCACGCGCGGCGAGTTCGCACTGGTTCTGCACTCGGTGCAGGTGGCCGACCCAGGTCAGCAGCAGGCCGAACGGGTGCTCGGGCTGCTGCTGACCGAATTGCCCGTGAAGACTGCAGTCAGGCTGGCCGCCGAGATCACCGGTGCACCCCGCAATGCACTTTACGAACGGGCCCTGGCACTCAAGCGCCCATGAACCCCAGCGCGGCTGAACTTTGGCGCGTTCCCAGGTAGGCGCTGGCCAGAAATTGGACGGCACGCCGACACGCCCATCGGCAGCGATCGCGCCTCGGACCTGCCCTAAGGCTCCTGAGTCGTGCGCTGCAATTTGCGGTAATCCCAGGGTGCCTGGGGTTGTCGGTCTCGCCATAGACCCAGGTACTCGGCCTGGGCCTGTCGCTCGGCCTGGGCATAGACCTGCCGATCCTCGGGACTTTGCTCTTCCTCGTAGCGCTTGTAATGCCAGGCCAGACCGCGGCGCAACTGCTCCAAGTTGACATCCACGCCATCGACCTGCACCTTGCCCACCAGCCGGCCGTAACGGTCGGCTTTGTCATAGTCCACCTCCACCCATTGCCCGGCAACCATCTCGCTAAGCGACTGCCGGGCGCGCTGGCCATAGGGCTGCCGACTCTCCGGAGCATCGATACCGGCCAGCCTGATCTTGTGCACTTGTTGCGCCGCATCCCTGACCGTCACCGTGTCACCATCGGCCACCGAGATCACTTGGCCACTGAGCGTCTCGGCCCAAGCGGCCACAACGCTCAAGACAGAGATCAGGCCAATCAGGGCCGCCGCGCCGCGCAAACGCCAAAAACCCTGGCGCCGCCCAGGCTGCGCAGGATCGCCCATGCTTTTCTCGGGGACAAGAGCTGAGGAGGCAGGAATTGACACGGAGGACCCAGGGACTCGCCCAAAAGTCAAAAAGTGTCAAAGATCGTATCCAAACGCATGCTCGGACGCAAGCCGACCGGCCGCCGTGCCCGGCGGGTCCAGATCGATGGCGCGACTTAGCCGATGACCCAGGAGGCAAGCGCCGCGTAAGCAGGTATGCCCAACAGGATGTTCAGCGGGAAGGTCAGACCCAAAGACAGGCCGAAATAAAGCGAGGGATTGGCCTGTGGGATGGCGTGGCGCAAAACGGCCGGCACGGCAATATACGAGGCGCTGGCGGCCAGAACCATCAACAAAATGGTATCGCCCAGCGGCAAGCCCACCAGTCTGGCCATCAGCAAAGCCAAGCTGGCATGAACCACAGGGGCAATGACCGCATAAGCGAGCAGCCAGGCAGACTTGCCTTTGAGTTGGGGGAGATTGCGCGCGGCCAGCAGGCCCATGTCCAGCAAAAAGAAGGCGAGCATGCCCTTGAAAAGATCGCCAGAAAAAGGCTGCATGGCCACGCGACCCGGCTCTCCGGTGAGCAAACCAACCAACATGGAGCCGAGCAGCAGCAACTGGGCCCCTTCGGTGAACGATTCGTGCAAGATCTTGCGCATGGATACCTTTGCGCCCGCCCCAGTCGGCAGCGCCCAAACGGCAGCACCCGCAGCCCCGCCAACACCCACCAACTGCCTTTGTCCGAGCGAATTGGCAAACAGCACCGCGATGATGATGGCGGGCGACTCCATCAAGGCCATGGCCGCGGCCATGTGCCCACCGTAAGCAATGCCCTGGCTTTCCAGGAATTGGACGGCCGTCAAGAATGTGACTGCGCTGACCGAGCCGTAGGTCGCAGCCAGGGCGGCCGCATCATAGGGTCCGACCCAGCGGCGCAGCAGTTGCAAGGCCAGAACAGGCACCGCGATGGCCAGGGTCAGTGCGCACAGCAAGCCGCCGACCACATGCGTGGTCAGCCCGGACTCGGCCAGAGCAAAGCCACCCTTGAGACCCAGGGCCATGAGCAGATAAAGCGAGAGAAAACGCGAGATCGGCTGCGGAATCTCAAGGTTGGATTTGAGTGCGCCGGCCAGCACTCCCACTGCAAAAAAGAGTATGGCCGGGTCCAGCAGATTGTTCATCGGGAAAGCCTTTTGACCGCATGCTAAAGGAGACCCAATGATCTGTAAAATCGATATTCACAGCTATATATATAGATAAAAATCTATGAATGTGAGTTTTCGGCAGTTGCGTCTATTCCTGGCCCTGGCAGAGACCGGGACGGTCAGCGGTGCGGCGCGGGTCATGCACGTGACGCAGCCAACCGCGTCGATGCAGTTGCGCGAAATCACCGAGGCAGTGGGCTTGCCGCTTTATGAATTGATTGCCCGCCGGATTCATCTGACAGATGCTGGCGTGGAATTGGCCAAAGGCTTGACCCGCGGGTACCTGCGGCTGGCGGTGGTCAGCACCGCCCAATACTTCATTCCTCGGCTGCTGGGCAGTCTGTGTGCAAGCCACCCCAACATCGACGTTGCGCTTCAGGTGCTCAACCGCGATGGTGTGCTCGCTCGCATGCGCGAAAACCAGGACGATCTCTACATCATGTCCATGCCACCGACGGACATTGCGCTGGAAGACAGGGTATTCATGTCCAACCCCCTGGTGGTCATAGCACCGCTGAACCACCGCATGGTGGCGCGCAAAACGATCGCTCTGCGCGACCTGCGTGAAGACCTGTTCATCCTGCGCGAGCGCGGCTCGGGCACCCGCATGGCTGTCGATGCCCACTTCAAGGGGGCAAAGTTCAAGCCGGCCGTGAGGCTGGAGTTGGGCAGCAATGAGGCCATCCGAGAAGCGGTGGCCGCTGGGCTGGGGGTGTCGGTGGTATCGGCCCACGCTCTGGGTCCAAACCCGAAGACCCAGCACCGGGTGACCGTGCTGCCCGTCGAAGGCTTTCCAGTGCCCTCGCAGTGGCACATCGTCTGGCACAAAGGCAAGCGCCTGTCTCCGGTGGCGCAAGTGTTCGGCCGGCACCTTGAAACACAGGCGCGTGGACTGCGTTAGCTGGCGCCAGCTTGGGGGCGATCGGAGGGGGTGGCGATTGGCGCGGCTGGCTGGAATCGAACCAGCGACCCTTGGCTTCGGAGGCCAATACTCTATCCACTGAGCTACAGCCGCATGCTGTGACCGGCCTGCGATCGCAACTCGCACTGCGACAGACCCGCCCTGATTCTAACAGGGGGGGTCGTGAAAGCCTCGCAGGACCAGGTAGCAGGCCGGTGAGCGGACAGTCGGCTGTCTATAATGTCAGGTTGCCGACCACTCTAGGTTGGCCTTCCGATGGACAAGTTTTTTGAGGACGCCATGAGCGCTAACAACGACCACAACTCGGCTCACGAAGAAGGCCACACAGGCCCCGTCAAGACCCCTGGCCAGCTGCTGCTGACTGTGTTTTATTCTTTCGTGGTCCCGGTTTTTGCCATCATCGCGCTGGTCTACTTCGTTGTTTCGGCGCCCAAGCCCCAAGCCGGCGGTGACAACTCGGAAAAAGCGATCGCTGCGCGGATACAAAAAATTGGTTCGGTTGAAATACGCGACGCCAACCGCCCGCTCAAATCGGGAGAAGAGGTTTACAACGCACAATGCGCCGCTTGCCACAATGCGGGCGCGGCTGGTGCTCCCAAGATGGGCGATGCGCCCGCTTGGGCAGCACGCATCAAGACTGGCTACGAAGCGCTGTGGAATTCGGCCCTCAAGGGCAAAGGGGCCATGGGCGCTCAAGGCGGCGGCGATTTCAGCGATCTCGAGATCGGACGCGCTGTGGTCTACCTGACCGGCAAGTCGGGCGGCAAATTTGCCGAGCCTGCGGCTCCGGCCAAGGCCGAAGAGGCCGCGGCTGCGCCCGCCAAATAAGCACCAGACAAGCGACTCTGGCCAAAAGCCGGTCTTTAAAGACCGGCTTTTTTTACTGCCCGGCTGCTCCAGCGACCGATGCACGCTGTGAGGCCGGGCTCTTCACATAGCCAAACCGAGAGGGCAACTGGCGGGCCAGGGCGTCTTGAGGCACCCAAAGTCCTTGCTCGACCGCATCGCTGGCGCGCACCATGTCTTGCGAGTGCACCAAGCCAAAACCGATATCGCTTTCCAGGTAAAGACGCCCTTGCTCGTCGATCCAGCTGCGCTGGATTCGGGCTGCTCGACCCGTGTGGGCGTGCACCGAAAAATCGGGATCTATCCGCCAGATCCAGGGCGTGGCCTGCAACTCCACGTACACGCGCTGGGGCCCATTTTGAAAAAACCACCAGCCCTGTTCATCGGACTCATAGTTGCGGGCGATGAAATCGATCAATTTTTCGTGCGCGAGCATGGAACCCCGGCTCACCGGAGAACTGCCGGCGCCAGAGAACGGTCCGGCCGCCTGCACACGGTCATCGCGCATGTACCACTGACCCCTGGCGTCCAGCCCCAACCAGCCGTAGCAAGCGGGCACGTTCGGCCATTTGGCCAGGGCGGCCTTGACGATCTCATCCACGGGTGTCACTCCTCAAGCTTGACGCACACGCAATTGTGACGCGGGCGTCATGTCCATACACCCACTCGCAGCACAAGGTCACAACGCTTGGGCCAGAAAGTCGGTGACCGCCTCGGGCATGGCCAACACGTTGGTGCCCAGCCCAATGCGTTCACTGACCGGAAAGCCCACATGCCCGCCCTGGCTGGGCTGCCAGAGCGTGATCGCCCCGCTGACCTGCGCGGGCCTGGGCAGACTCCAGGCTGGAATGAACGGATCGTTGACCGCATTGAGCACCAGAGCGGGCACGCGAACATCGGCAAGCTGCGGCAAGGCCGAAGCTCGGCGCCAATAGTCTTCAGTGTCGACAAAGCCGTGCAGGGGCGCAGTGAACACGTTATCGAATTCATACAGGTCGCGGGCTCGCTCAAGACGCGCGCGCTCAAACAGCCCCGGGTATTGTTCAAGTTTGGCCAAGGCCTTGGGGATCATGGTCTTGAGAAACATAGGCGTGTAAATGTGACGGTTGAGTCCGCGCCCCATGGCCAGGCCACTGGCCATGAGGTCAAGCGGCGCGCACACGGCGGCCACGGCACGCACACGGCGCGCCGCCTGTTCGCCATGCTCTGCGGCCCAGCGCATCAAGGCGTTGCCGCCGAGCGAGACACCCACAACCAGCACCGGCCCTCGGTGAACAGCGTTAAAGCGTTCGAGCAGCCACTGCACCTCCTCGTGATCGCCCGAGTGATAGGCGCGCGCGGCCAAGTTGACCGAGCCTGAGCAGCCGCGAAAGTGCGGCAAGGCAAAGCGCCAGCTCCGCCGTCTTGCAAGGCTGGCAAAGGCCTGGGCATAGTGGCTTTGCGAAGAACCTTCCAGGCCATGAAAGAGCACCAGCAAGGGGGTCTGCTCACCTCCATCGCAGGGGCCGGTCAGCCAGTCCACATCGACAAAGTCGCCGTCTGGCGTGCTCCAGCGCTGGCGCTCCAATGGCGGTGGCGCTGCTTCGATGCGCCGCGATCGCACAGAGGCCCAGATGGTCTGTAGATGACCGCCTGGCAACCACCAGGGGGCACGGTATTGCATCGCCATTGCGAGCGATGCCTCAGTGCAGCACGGTCCCGGGGCCCGCAGCGGCCTCGGGCTCGAGGGCACTGCCTGGGCTGGCATGGTGGGCCACCATGCGCCAGCCCTGCACGCCTTGGTGATAGACATTGGTGGCCATGACCAGCGCCTGCGCCGGACCGTCGGCCGTCAAAATATCAAGCCGTTCAATGAGGCTGTGCATGCACGCTCCCAGGCCCTGAACACGGGCAATCCGCTCGGGCCTGGCCTGTATGGTGCCGTTGGCAAACAGGGCCTCAAAGCTGCTGCGGATCTGGGCCACACCCACCAATCGGGGGCCGCCCGGGTGCACGCAGACGACCTCATCTTCGTCGGCCCAGCATGCCATGAGCTTGTCGATATCGCCGCTTCGCAAGGCCTCGTAAAACGCCGCCTCGATCTCGTCGGGGCTGCCCGCGTGGGCCGGTATATGCTTGTGCTTGGCCATGTCTTGATAAGAAACGCTGGTTGGTGCTTGTCGGACGCGCCCTGCGTCAAAAAGCCTCGCTTGTTCGGTCAGGGCGCGCAGTCGGTATGTTAGTGTGTACCTTGTGGCCCCACCTCTGAGAAGTGGATAGAACCCTGCGCGCATCGAAATTTTTTCTGGCTCTCTTGCCACGGCCGCAGCAGCGCACCGACGACGAGTTGCCCGGCCTGCCCCACTTGGGGTGAGCACTCTTCCTGAACAAACAGGAGCCAAGGAGTTAGCCCCAAAGCGATCGACAATCACCCATTTATGTTCGCTCGGCGCCCACGGACCCAAACCTCAGCGTATTGATCTGGCCCCTATCGTCTACAGTTGAGGCGCCCCCGAGCTCCTGCACATCAATCCATCGATCCGTGCCAGCAAGCCGGGACGAGGCCACCACACTCAAGAAGACACCTGTGAAACACATCCTGTCCGCACTTGCCGCAGCTGCCGCTTTGGCAAGCTCACTGGGCCTTGCCCGGGCACAAGACATCAAAATTGCCAACATTGTCGAACTCTCGGGCCCCGGAACCACCTCGGGCACGATGTTCAAAAACGGCGGCGAGATGGCCGGCCCGCCCACCCAGATCGTCGCCGAGATCTCCACCGCATCCAGGCAAGTGGAATTTTTTTTGGCGCCGATCCAGGCCAAACCATCGGGCGCCGATGCGATCTTTGCTTGTACCAATGAAGAGGTCTCGGTCCGCTTGCTGCGCGGGTTACGCAGACAGGGCTGGAGTCAACCGATCATCGGCGAGACTGTTCTGACCAGCTCCAAGGTGGTCGAACTCGCTGGCGATGCGGCAGATGGCGCCGTGGCCCACGTGGGCTTGACCGTCAAGGCCCCCGTGTTGCAGGCCTGGGGCAAAAGCACTCAAACAGTCTACAACTCGGTGTCTGACCACAACGGCGTCGAAGGCGATACCGCTGTTTATATTCTCAAGGCATCCATCGAAAGAGTGGGCAAGCTCGACCGCGAAAGCTTCATGACAGAAGTTCGCTGCGGTCAGGTCGTGGTGGCCGAAACCCTGCCCGCACTGCGCAAAAAATTGTCTGTGTGAAGTCCTGACCATGTCTAATCAACGCTTCATCCTCGCCGGTGTCATGGGCTGGCCAGTGGCTCACAGCCGCTCGCCAGTCATCCACAACCACTGGATCGCCAAACATGGTCTCAAGGGCGCCTATGTCCAGCTGTCCGTACAACCCGAGCAGCTTGGAGACGCGATCAGGGGACTGAAGGCCCTGGGTTTTGCTGGATGTAACGTCACCGTGCCCCACAAGGTGCGGGCGATGCACTGGATGGACGAGTTGCACCCGGTTGCCCAGCGCATGAAGGCGATCAACACCATCGTTGTGCGTGAAGATGGCAGCTTGCTGGGCATGAACAACGACGGCGCCGGCTACGTACAAAGTCTGCGTGACGCCGACGCCGCTTGGCGGGGCGATACAGGCCCGGTGCTGGTCTTGGGCTCCGGTGGGGCGGCTCGAGCGATCGTGGTGGCGCTGCTCGATGAGGGCGCGCCCGAAATCAGGCTGGCCAACCGCACGCGCGACAAGGCGCTGGAGCTGGCGCATGAATTCGGACCGCGGGTCACGGTGGTCGACTGGAGCGAGCGCAACGAAGCGATGGCGGGCATCAGTCTGTTGATCAACACGACTACGTTGGGCATGCACGGTCAAGGCCCCCTCGATGTCAGGCTCGACGCCCTGCCGCAGACGGCGATGGTGTCCGACGCAATCTACATCCCGCTGCAAACCCCTTTGCTGACCGCCGCACGCGAGCGCGGTCACAGGACGGTCAACGGGCTGGGCATGTTGCTCAACCAGGCACGGCCAGCCTTCGAGGCTTGGTTCGGGGTCATGCCCGAGATCACGCCCGAGTTGCGCGCTGCGATCCAGGCCACCTTCTAAAGGGAGTGCGTCCCCGTGAAACTTCTCGACCTTCCCAAGATCGACCGGCGTTGCCACGTTCTCGATCCCAGGCGCTTTGCGAATCGGCTTGATCTGGCAGGAACAAGGCCAACGAAACGGCCTGTGCAAGCCGGGCCCGGGGCCACAGCCCATAAAAAAACCGGCCTCGAGGGCCGGTTTTTTTATGGGCGCAAATGGCTTAGCGCTTTTGGCGGTACTTGCGCAATGCCGCAATCTGAGCGGCCATGACGGCCAATTCAGACTGCGCCTTGGCCAGATCGATGTCGCTCTTGGCATTCTTGACCGCTTCTTCAGCGACCTTGCGTGCCTCGCTGGCCTTGGCCTCATCGAGGTCTTTGCCTCGGATGGCCGTGTCACTGAGCACGGTCACATGGTTGGGCTGAACCTCAAGCAAGCCGCCTGCCACGAAAACGAACTCTTCCGAGCCATCGGTCTTTTCAATGCGCACCGCACCGGGACGAATGCGGGTGATCAAGGGCGTATGGCGCGGATAAATGCCCAGTTCACCGGCCTCGCCGGGCAGAGCCACGAATTTGGCCTCACCCGAGAAGATGGACTCCTCGGCGCTGACCACATCCACGAGGATGGTGCTCATGAGCGTTCCTTAAATTTTCTTGGCTTTTTCGAAGGCTTCGTCGATGGTGCCAACCATGTAGAAGGCCTGCTCTGGCAGGTGGTCGCACTCGCCATTGACGATCATCTTGAAGCCACGAATGGTTTCGGCCAGCGGCACGTACTTGCCGGGTGAGCCCGTGAAAACTTCCGCAACGTGGAAAGGCTGCGAGAGAAAACGCTGGATCTTGCGGGCTCTAGCGACCGCCAGCTTGTCCTCTGGGGCCAATTCGTCCATGCCCAGAATCGCAATGATGTCGCGCAGCTCCTTGTAGCGCTGCAGCGTGCCTTGAACGGCGCGGGCCGTGCTGTAGTGGTCCTCACCCACCACGTGGGGGTCGAGCTGGCGACTGGTCGAATCAAGCGGATCGACCGCGGGGTAGATGCCGAGCGCGGCGATGTCGCGCGAGAGCACCACCGTGGAGTCCAGGTGGGCAAAAGTGGTGGCCGGCGAAGGATCGGTCAAGTCGTCGGCAGGCACATAAACGGCCTGAATCGAGGTGATCGAGCCGATCTTGGTCGAGGTGATCCGCTCTTGCAAGCGGCCCATCTCTTCGGCCAGAGTTGGCTGGTAGCCCACGGCAGAAGGCATACGACCGAGCAGGGCCGACACTTCAGTGCCGGCCAGGGTGTAACGGTAAATGTTGTCCACAAAGAACAGCACGTCACGACCCTCGTCGCGGAAGGACTCGGCGATGGTCAAACCAGTCAGGGCCACACGCAAACGGTTGCCTGGGGGCTCGTTCATCTGGCCGTAGACCATGGAGACCTTGGACTCAGCCAGATCGTCGAGCTTGACCACACCGGAGTCGGCCATCTCGTGATAGAAGTCATTGCCCTCACGGGTGCGCTCACCCACGCCGGCAAACACCGACAGGCCCGAGTGAGCCTTGGCGATGTTGTTGATCAGCTCCATCATGTTCACGGTCTTGCCCACACCGGCGCCGCCGAACAGGCCCACCTTACCGCCTTTGGCGAAGGGGCAGACCAAATCGATCACCTTGATGCCGGTCTCGAGCAGCTCGGTCGAAGGAGACAGCTCGTCATAAGCCGGGGCCTTGCGGTGAATCGAGGCGGTCTGGGCCTGATCGACCGGGCCGCGCTCGTCGATGGGGTTGCCCAGCACGTCCATGATGCGGCCCAAGGTGGCCTTGCCCACGGGCACCGTGATAGGCGCGTCTGTGTTGTACACCACGTTGCCACGGCGCAGGCCGTCGGAAGAACCCAGGGCAATGGTGCGCACCACACCGTCACCGAGCTGCTGCTGCACCTCCAGAGTCAGGGCAGAGCCTTCCATTTTGAGCGCGTCATAAACGCTGGGCATCTGGTTGCGCGCGAACTCCACGTCCACCACAGCACCGATACACTGAACAATCTTGCCTTGAGCATGAGCCATGATTGAATCCCTTTTGCTTTCTCTAAATATTCATTCGACGTCGGCCCGCGGGCTCAGACGGCTGCTGCACCGGCCACGATCTCCGAAAGCTCTTTCGTGATCGCCGCTTGGCGCGTCTTGTTGTAAACCAACTTGAGTTCCGAAATCACATTGCCGGCGTTGTCGGTCGCAGCTTTCATGGCCACCATCCGGGCCGACTGCTCCGACGCCATGTTCTCGGCCACAGACTGGTACACCAGGGCCTCGACATAACGTACCAGCAGGTCGTCGATGACCGACTGCGCGTCAGGCTCGTAGATGTAATCCCAGCCGTGGTGGCCTTTGTCGGCCTCGAGCTTGGCCAGCGGCAGCAACTGCTCGACCACCGGCTCCTGGCGCATGGTGTTGATGAACTTGGTGTAGCACAGATACACCGAGTTGACCTTGCCCTGCGCATAAGCATCGAGCAGCACCTTGACCGGGCCGATCAGCTTTTCGAGGTGGGGCTTGTCACCGAGCTGCGTGACATGCGAGACGACGGGAGCACCGATGCGGTTGAGAAAGCCCAAACCCTTGGTCCCGATGGCCACCGCCTGCACCGTCTGTCCGGCCGACTGCACCTCGCGAAGCTTGCCCGTGACGGCGCGCAGCACGTTGGTGTTGAGGCCGCCACACAAGCCCTTGTCCGTGGTGACGACGATAAAGCCGGTGGCCTTGGCGTCGTTGACCTGCATGAATGGGTGGGTGTACTCGGGGTTGGCCTGACTCAGGTTGGCCGCAATGTTGCGCACCTTGTCGCTGTAGGGGCGGGCCGAGCGCATGCGTTCCTGCGCCTTGCGCATCTTGGAGGCGGCCACCATTTCCATGGCCTTGGTGATCTTCTTGGTGTTTTCCACCGATTTGATCTTGCCGCGGATTTCCTTGCCTGCTGCCATATGAGTTCCTAGAGGGTTCCTGGGCGAGAAGGCTTCAGGCGAAGGACTTCTTGAACTCGGTGATGGCGGCGGTCATCTCGGCCTCAGCGTCTTTGTCCATGGCCTTGTTCGACTCGAGCTTGGCCATCAACGCAGCACACTTGTCCTTGAGGTGGCTGTGCAGCCCCGACTCGAAAGCCAGAACCCTCTTGACATCGACATCGTCCATGAAACCCTTGTTCACCGCAAACAAGGTGGACGCCATCAGGCTGATGGGCAGCGGGCTGTACTGTGGCTGCTTGAGCAATTCGGTCACGCGGGCACCGCGGTCAAGCTGCTTGCGGGTGGCCTCGTCGAGGTCAGAGGCAAACTGCGCGAAAGCGGCCAGTTCACGATACTGCGCCAAGTCGGTGCGGATACCGCCGGACAGGCTCTTGATCAGCTTGGTCTGGGCGGCACCACCGACTCGGGAGACTGAAATACCGGCGTTGATCGCAGGGCGGATACCGGCATTGAACAGACTGGTTTCCAGGAAGATCTGACCATCGGTGATCGAGATCACATTGGTTGGAACGAAAGCCGACACGTCGCCCGCCTGGGTTTCGATCACAGGCAGAGCTGTTAGGGAGCCGGTCTTGCCCTTGACCTCGCCCTTGGTGAAGGCCTCAACGTATTCGGCGTTCACGCGAGCGGCGCGCTCGAGCAGACGGCTGTGCAGATAGAACACATCGCCAGGGTAGGCTTCGCGTCCGGGCGGGCGGCGCAGCAGCAGCGAAACCTGACGGTAGGCCACGGCCTGCTTGGACAGGTCGTCGTAGACGATCAGTGCGTCCTGACCCCGGTCACGGAAATACTCGCCCATGGTGCAACCGGAGTAGGCCGAGACGTACTGCATGGCAGCTGACTCGGAGGCCGAAGCGGCCACCACGATGGTGTAATCCATCGCGCCGGCTTGCTCCAGGGCTCGCACCACGTTTTTGATCGACGAGGCCTTCTGGCCAATGGCGACGTAAACGCAGGTCATGTTCTGACCCTTTTGGTTGATGATCGCGTCGATCGCCACCGCGGTCTTGCCGGTCTGGCGGTCGCCGATGATCAGCTCGCGCTGGCCGCGGCCGATCGGCACCATGGAGTCGATGGACTTGAGGCCGGTCTGCATCGGTTGATCCACCGATTTGCGGGCAATCACGCCGGGCGCAACCTTCTCGATCACGTCGGTCATCTTGGCATTGATCGGGCCCTTGCCGTCGATCGGCTGGCCCAGCGCATTGACGACACGGCCGATCAGCTCGGGGCCAACAGGCACTTCCAGAATGCGGCCCGTGCATTTGACGGTGTCGCCTTCGGCAATGTGCTCGTATTCGCCCAAAATCACCGAACCCACGGAGTCGCGCTCGAGATTGAGCGCCAAACCGAAGGTGGGCACACCGTCCTTGGTGGCCGGGAACTCGAGCATCTCGCCCTGCATCACGTCCGACAGGCCATGAATGCGCACGATGCCATCGGCCACCGACACCACGGTGCCCTGGTTGCGAATGTCGGCGCTGGCGCCCAAGCCCTCGATGCGGCTTTTGATGAGTTCCGAAATTTCTGCGGGATTGAGTTGCATGACTCTTTCCTTCTTTCAAGTTGGTTGGTGAGCGTCGCCGCGGCTCAGGCGATCAGCGCCACTTTCATTTGTTCCAAACGGGCTTTGATCGAGGACCAGAATGCGGAACTGACGCGCCACCTCTGGCAAGGCCGACAGGCGCCCGTTGTCGACCACGGTCCGAAGGAAATTGCGCGCCTTGTCCGACAAAGCGGTCTTGCAAACGCCCGCCATGACACCGTACGTCTGCTCGGCCGTGACTTTGGGGTCGTCGGCCAGTTGCTGCAACTGCGGGTCGGCCGCGATGGCAGCGAGCTCTTCGAGCCAGGCCAGCGAGCCCTTGAGGTCGGACGCACTGCTCTTGAACAGAGCCTCGGCATAAGGCCGTGCGATGGTGGCAAGTTCAGCCATGGCTCAGAGCTCGGCTTTCAGGCGGGAGAGCAGATCAGCATGGACGCTGGCATTGACCTCGCGACGCAGGATCTGCTCTGCGCCCTTGACGGCCAGCCCAGCGACCTCTTCGCGCAGAGTCTGGCGGGCCTTGACCGTCTGCTGCTCGGCTTCAGCGCGGGCAGCAGCAATGATCTTGGCCGCCTCTTCGGCGGCTTTGGCCTTGGCCTCTTCGATCATGGCCTGAGCGCGTCGCTCGGCCTCAGCCAGCCGAACCGCCGACTCGTTGCGTGACTTGGAGAGCTCCTGCTCCACACGCTGGTTGGCAGCTGACAAGTCGGCCTTGGCCTTGTCGGCAGCAGCCAAGCCGTCGGCTATCTTGCGCGCACGCTCGTCCAGCGCCGCCGTGATCGGGGGCCAAACGAATTTCATCGTAAACCACACCAGAATCAAGAAAACAATGATCTGGATGATGAGGGTACCGGTAATGCTCACTTGGGTTCCTTTCCCCGACGCCTGCGGCCTCAACGGCCTGGCAATCCGGGTCTGTGCACGAGGGCCGGCAACAATTACTTCGGCAAGTTGGCGATCTGACCCAGGAACGGGTTGGCGGTGGCAAACCACAGGGCAATACCGGTGCCGATAATGAAAGCCGCGTCAATCAAACCAGCGAGCAAAAACATCTTGGTTTGCAGTTCACCCATGAGTTCAGGCTGGCGGGCAGCAGACTCCAGGTACTTGCTGCCCATGATGCCGATGCCGATACAGGCACCGACAGCGCCCAGGCCAATGATCAGGCCGGCGGCCAAGGCAACAAAGCTGATAACTTCCATGATGTAACTCCTAAAGAGACAGGTTGAGAGAAAACAAAAAACAAAAAATCGAGCTGCTGAAAAGTCCCAGTCAGTGGGCGTCATGCGCCTGGCCGATGTAGACCAGGGTCAGCATCATGAACACGAAAGCCTGCAGGGTGATGATCAGGATGTGGAAGATCGCCCAGGCCGAACCCGCAATGATGTGGCCAATGGCCAGTCCAATGCCGGTGGCCGACAGGGACCAGGCGCCGCCCATCAGTGCGATCAGCATGAAGATCAGCTCACCGGCATACATGTTGCCAAACAATCGCATGTCGTGGGAGACTGTCTTGGCGACAAATTCGATGATCTGCATCAGAAAGTTGAAGGGCCACAGCACAGGGTGCGCGCCAAAAGGGGCAGTGAACAGCTCGTGAATCCAGCCGCCCAAACCCTTAATCTTGACGTTGTAATACAGGCAGATCAACAACACGGCGACCGACAGGCCCATGGTGACCGACAGATCGGCAGAAGGCACGACACGCATGTAATCCTTCGCGCCTATGGCAGGTGCCACCCCATGCCAAATCGCGGGAAGCAGATCGACCGGCAGCAAGTCCATTGCGTTCATCAGGAAGATCCAGACGAAGATGGTCAGCGCCAGGGGAGCGACGAATTTGCGGCTTTCGGCGCTGTGCACGATGCCCTTGGCCTGGCTGTCGACCATCTCCACCAGGATTTCAACCGCGGCCTGAAAGCGCCCCGGCACGCCGGCAGTGGCCTTGCGCGCCGCTTTCCAAAGGAAAAAACAACCCACGATGCCCAGCAAGATGGCCCAGAAGAGGGAATCCAGATTGAACACCGAAAAATCAAGCACGCCAGAGGGCTTCTTGTTCTGGAGGTGGCCCAGGTGATGAATGATGTATTCACCAGCGGTCGGTCCGTTTTCTGCTGCCATCTTCTTGCCCGTTCTTCCAAGTTCCTCAGATCGCCCGACGACGGCGGGACTTGAACCACACCGCCAACCAGACCACCTTCATGGTCAACACCAGACCCGCCAACAAGGCCGGCCAACTCAAATCTGTCAGCAACCTGGGCGCTGCCACCAACATGGCAATCGTCAGGCCGATCTTGACGAACTCCCAAACAAAGAAGCCCATCACTGCCGTCCCCGGATTGATCGAGGACAAACGCCCGGTCAAACCGCGCGCAAAAACCAAACCCGGCACAACCACCGCCGCCGCCCCATAAAGCAGCGACACTGCCAGCGCCAACCGACCCGACAGCAAGCCCACCAAGACCGCCGCCCCTGTCCCGGTCAAAGCCTGCCACAGCAGCACCCGCCAGACCGACACCTGGGCCCTGTCCAGCCCCATCTGCACCACCTGCTCTCGTGTCAGGGGGCGCGCGGCCTCTGGCGCCGCATCATCGTCCCAACGGCGCCAACCCGAAACCCCGTCTGGCACAGAACCACCAGAGTCTTTGGAAGCACCGGCACCGGATGACGACGAAGTATTCAAAGTGCCAGATGCCGCCGCCCCGTCTCTTTGCCATCTCGGCTCGGAGCAGGAGAACGAGAGGTTAAAAGATCAGAGTTACGCAGAAGTTACAGCGCTCAAAAACTTAGACGCCGCGACCCACGTAGCCCTGCATTATAAGTAACAACACCATGTTCCTGTCAAACCCGTTTTCCTCACTCAAACAGCGCTCACCGATGGGAGGTCTAAACTGGTCGACCACGCCTTATCAACGCCCTTTCGGCCATGTCCCAAGCAAACCCAGACTCCCTGATCACCTACCCCTGCGCCTTTCCGATCAAGGTCATGGGCGAGAAGGCTGAAGGTTTGGTGCCGGCCATCACCGCCGTTGCCCACGCCTTCGACCCGCTGTTTGACGCACGCACCATCGAATTGCGCGAAAGCAAGGGCGGCCGCTACCTCGGCGTGACCATCACCGTGACGGCCACCAGCCGAGAACAGCTCGACGAGCTTTACCGCACCTTGTCGACCCACCCCATGGTCAAAGTGGTGCTTTGACCGGCCCCATGAAGATCAAGGCCTTGGGGCTCACCCCCTACCTGCCCACCTACAAGGCCATGCAGGACTTCACGGCCGCCCGCGGGGCAGACACCGCAGATGAGCTGTGGCTGTGCCAGCACCCGCCGGTCTTCACCCAGGGCCTGGCTGGACAGGCCAGCCATGTGCTCAATGCCGCCGACATCGCCGTCGTGCCCACCGACCGAGGTGGGCAAGTGACCTACCACGGCCCCGGCCAGGTCGTGGCCTACCCGCTGCTGGACCTCAAGCGCGCCGGGTATTTCGTCAAGGAATACGTCTACAGGATTGAAGAGGCAGTGATCCGCACCTTGATCCATCTGGGCATCACGGGTCACCGCGTGGCCGGCTCGCCGGGCATCTACGTTCGCCTGGACGACCCGGGTTCACATGCGTCCCTCACGGGGCCCCGGCCGGCGAGCGATCCGTTTCGCGGCCTGGGCAAGATCGCAGCGCTGGGCATCAAGGTCAGTCGCCATTGCACCTATCACGGCCTGGCCCTGAACGTGGCCATGGACCTTGAACCCTTCGAACGAATCAACCCCTGCGGCTATGCAGGGCTAAAGACCGTTGATCTTTCTACAATCGGCGTTTCCATCAGCTGGGACGAGGCCGCCAGCCTTCTGAGCCACAAGCTCGCTGCCGGCCTCGCGCCCTGACCAGGACTTGCCATGAGCAACAACCCCACCGTGCACGAAGCACAAAGTGCCGACCAATACAACCCTCTGGCCAAGCAGAAGGCCGCAGCCAAACTCTCGCGCATACCGGTCAAGGTTGAGCCGGCCGAGGTGCTCAAAAAGCCCGACTGGATCCGGGTCAAGGCAGCCAGCGCCGGCACCCGCTTCTACGAAATCAAGGACATCTTGCGCCAGAACAAGTTGGTGACCGTGTGCGAGGAAGCCAGTTGCCCCAACATCGGCGAATGCTTTGGCAAGGGCACGGCCACCTTCATGATCATGGGTGACAAATGCACCCGCGACCCACACAACGCTCAAGAGCCCGACAACCTCGCGCGCACCATTGCCGCGCTCAAGCTGAGCTATGTGGTGATCACGAGCGTTGACCGTGACGACCTGCGCGATGGGGGTGCAGCGCATTTTGTTGAGTGCATCCGCAAGACCCGCGAGCTCTCACCAGACACACAAATCGAGGTGCTGGTGCCCGACTTCCGAGGCCGTGACGACCGCGCCTTGAGCATCCTGCAGGCCGCGCCGCCTGACGTGATGAACCACAACTTGGAGACCGTACCGCGCCTATACAAACAGGCCCGGCCCGGTTCAGACTACGCCTTTTCCTTGAATCTGCTCAAAAAATTCAAGGCACTTTTTCCCAACGTGCCAACCAAGAGCGGCCTGATGGTCGGCTTGGGCGAAACCGATGAAGAAATCTTGCAAGCCATGCGCGACATGCGCGAGCACGACATCGAGATGCTCACCATCGGCCAATACCTGGCGCCCAGCAGCAGCCACCTGCCGGTGCGACGCTACGTGCACCCCGACACCTTCAAGATGTTCGAAGAAAAAGCCTACGAAATGGGCTTTTCACATGCCGCCGTCGGTGCCATGGTTCGCTCAAGCTATCACGCCGACCAGCAGGCCCACGCGGCGGCGCAGGCCCTTGGGAGCTGAACCGGCGCGGCCCACAGGCCCGGACCGCCGCCATGACACAAAAAATCCACGCCAAAGCCCTGGTCCACTTTGACACCATACGCCGCTGCGGCTCGATCCGGCAGGCGGCCCGGCAGTTGCATTTGTCCTCGTCGGCGCTCAACCGCCAATTGCTCGAACTCGAAAGCCAGATCGGCGCGCCCCTGTTTGAGCGCCTGAGCAGCGGCCTGCGCCTGACGCCCAGCGGCGAAGTGCTGGCACGCCATGTGATCCATGTGCTGCAAGACGCGCAGCGCATGAGCGTAGAGCTCGAAGCGCTCGAGGGACTGCACAGCGGCCATGTCGATCTGATCACGGTGGAAGCCCTGACCCACGCCTTCGTGCCGGACATCTTGCAAAAAATGGCCCGGCATTACCCCAAAGTGAGCACCACGGTGCGCATCGCGGGCTCGCGCAAGGCGGCTGAGGAGGTCAGCGGCGGCGCGGCCGATGTGGCCATCAGCTTCCTCTACCAGCGCGACAGCGCACTGCGGCAACTGGCGGTGGCACCGTTCGCAATCGGCGCGGTGGTACCACCCGATCACCCTCTGGCCAGCCGGGAGAGCGTGACCTTCAACCAGTGCGCACAGCACCCCTTGGTGCTGCCCTCGCCAGAAATCTCCATCTACGAGGCGCTCGAGCCCTTGCTGCGCGCCTGCCGCGCCCCGCTGCAGGTGATCATGCAGACCAGCTCGTTCGAGCTGATGAAGCAAATGGCCAAGCAGGGTCATGGGGTGGCATTTGTCAACCGGCTGGGCATTGAAGACGAGTTGAAGCAAGGCACTCTGGTCCACCTGCCAGTGAGCAAAGCCATGCCCTCCCTGCTGGGCATCTATGTGCGCGCAGGCCGCAGCCTGCCGCCCGCCATCGATCGGTTTTGCCAGTTGGCCGCTGCTCAGTTGCAGCTGCGGCAGGTCGACTGAGGCCCGGGTGCTGCATTTTTTGCAGCACTGTGCGTAAAATTTTGTGCTATCGAGCTCAGCCTGAAGTCCCTATCCTTACAGCCTTGCCCGGTATCCCGGGCACAAGCTGCGAGAAAGAAGCCATCATGCACACAGGAATTGGAAAACGTCAGGTGTTGGCGGCACTGCTGCTGGCGCCGCTGCTGGCAGCCGCCCAGGCGGGACCAGGGGGATATCCGCAGCGCAGCGTGCGGGTGATCGTGCCGGCGGCCACAGGCAGCCTGACCGACCCGGTCGCCCGGGTGATTGCTGAAGACATGGGCCGACGCACCGGCCAGAGCTGGGTGGTCGACAACCGGCCAGGCGCCGGCGGCATCATCGGCACGGACGCCACGGCCAAAGCAGCGCCCGATGGCTACACCCTGATGCTGACGGCCAACAACTTCATCATCACACCGGCGCTCTACCGCAGCGTGCCCTACAAGGTACCTGGCGACTTCACCCTGATCGGCATGGTCGGTCGGGGCGACAACCTGCTGGTGGCCTCGGCGGCCAGCGGCATCCGCAACATTGCGGATCTGGTGGCCAAGGCCAAGGCCAGCCCCACGCCGATCAACTACACCTCGCCGCTGCTCGGCTCGGCTGCGCACCTGACGGTCGAGTTGTTCAAGCGCAATGCCGGCATCAACCTCAGTCATGTGGCCTACAAGGACTCCGGGCAAGGCACGACCGACACGCTGAGCGGGGTGATCCCGGTCAACGTGATGGGCATCACGTACACATGGGCCTGTGGTTCGCTCTGGTCGGGCCGGCTCGCATGCCGGCCGATCAGGTGGCCTGGCTAAATGCCCAGCTCAATGCATCGCTGGCCTCGGCCCAAGTGATCGAGCGGCTCAAAAGCTATCGCATTGATCCTCTGCCGGGCTCTGTGGCCGATCTGACATCGGTGGTCGGTCGCGAATTGCCGCAATACCTCAAGCTCGCCGCCGATACCGGACTCAAGCTGGACTGAGTTCGCAGCGGCCATGAGCTCTTCCCTGGGGCAAATCTCCGGCCTGTTCTGGTGTGCCAGTGCGGGTCAGCCGATGCGTCAGGCGCAGCAACTGCGGGTGATCGCAGGGCAAGGCCTTGAAGGAGACCGCTACGCCACCGGTCAGGGCGCTTACTCGGCCACCGAACCGCCCAAGATCCGGCATCTGAGCCTGATCACCGAAGAGGGCATTGCCACAGCCAACGAGTGGCAGGAAGCCGCTGGCCTGCCCAGCTTCACCATGGCCCAGACGCGGCGCAACGTGCTGCTGCGCGGCCTGTCGGCCCAGGGGCTGAACGCCTTGGTCGGCCAGAACTTCTGGGTGGGCGACATCGAGTGCTACGGGATCGAGCTGTGCACACCCTGCCCTCGCCCGGCGCAACTGAGCGGACACACAGGCTTTGAGGACGCCTTTGAAGGCCGGGGTGGCCTGCGCACACAGGTGCTCGGCTCAGGCTGGCTCAGCCTGGGTAACGAATTGAGAATTTAGGCCGCTGCACCAAAACTGTTCGGCCATTTACTGCCGCGCAGCTTGCATCGCCTGACCGGGATCATCGCTGCTGATCACCTGCTGGGCCCAGGCCTCGAGCTTGCCCGCGTCGGCACGCAGCACCTGCTGCTTGACCAGCAGCACCTGTGAAGGGTGCATGGAAAACGAGCGCAATCCCAGGCCGAGCAACAGCCGGGTCATGGCCGGATCGCCCGCCATCTCGCCGCACACACTGACCGGGCGGCCCTGCGCGCGACACTGGCCAATGGTGTCGGCCAGCAGGCGCAGCACCGCTGGGTGCAAGGGATCGTACAAGTGCGCCACCGCTTCGTCGGCGCGGTCGATGGCCAGGGTGTACTGAATCAGGTCGTTGGTGCCGATCGAGAGAAAGTCGAAATACCTTAAGAACGGCCCCAGATTGATCGCAGCGGCCGGCACCTCGATCATGGCGCCGAGCTTGACCGGTCCGTAGGCCAATCCCTTGTTGTCGAGCTGGGCGCGGGCGTGATCGATCAGCGAGAGGGTTTGCCGGATTTCGCGCGCATGGGCCAGCATGGGCACGAGCAGGTGGATCGGGCCGTGGGCGGCCGCGCGCAAGATGGCGCGCAACTGCGTCAGGAACATCGGTGGGTCGGCCAAGCTCCAGCGGATGGCCCGCAATCCCAGGGCGGGGTTGAGATGGTCGTCGGCCCGCGCCCCGCGATCGAGCGGCTTGTCAGCGCCGATGTCTACCGTGCGTATGGTCACGGGCAAGCCCTGCATGCCATCGACAGCCGCCAGATAAGCGCGGTACTGCTCATCCTCATTGGGCAGCTGACCAGCCCGGCCCATGAACAAAAATTCGCTTCGGAACAGGCCCACGCCCACGGCGCCGGCGGCCAGGGCGCCGGCAGTGTCTTGGGGCAGTTCAATATTGGCCAGCAACTCGATCTTTTGCCCGTCGAGCGTGACCGCAGGCGTGTGTCGCAGCCGATTGAGCCGCTCGCGCTCGAGCTCGCCCTGGCGCTGCTTGAAGCCGTATTCGGCCAAGATGATGGGCGAGGGATCGACGATGAGCACGCCGGCGTCGCCATCAATGATGACCCAGTCGTCTTGCGCGATCAGGCTGCTGGCACTGCGCGCACCGACCACCGCCGGAATGTCCATGCTGCGCGCCACGATGGCCGTGTGCGAGGTACGCCCGCCCACGTCAGTTGCAAAGCCGACAAAAAGACTTTGCTTGAATTGCAGCATGTCGGCCGGCGACAGGTCGTGGGCCACCAGCACCAGCGGCACGTCCATGGAGTCGCCCAACAACTCGCCCTGGGGAGTGCGCCGCGTGGCCTGAGGCTGTACGGGCGAGGCCGCTCCCTTGAGGGCGCGCAGCAAGCGCTCGACCACCTGTTCGAGGTCGGCCTTGCGCTCGCGCAAGTATGGGTCTTGCATTTCATCGAATTGCCTGGCCAGCGCCTCGTATTGGGTGGTGATGGCCCACTCAGCGTTGTAGTTGCGCTCGGCAATCCAGTGCTTGACCCCGGCCGACAGTTGCTCATCTTGCAGCAGCATCAGGTGCACGTCGAGCAGCGCGGCCAGCTCGGGGGGGGCATCGCTGGGCAGATCGCGCTGCACGCGGGTAATTTCCTCAACCACCGAGTCTCGGGCCACCCGGATGCGCTGTACCTCCTGTTCGGCCTGATCGGGGTCAATGAAGTAGTGCGCCACATCCGCACGGCTGGAGGCCACCAGCACCGCACGCCCAATGGCAATGCCGCGCGAGACCGCCAGACCGTGGATGGAAAAAGTCATTGCCCCTCGCCAAACTTGTCGTTGATCAGGGCAAGCAGCGCGTCCATGGCTTCCTGCTCGCGCTCGCCGTCGGTCTCGAGCTCCACCGAGGTGCCCAAACCAGCGGCCAGCATCATCACGCCCATGATGCTCTTGGCATTGACCCGCCGCTCACCGCGGCTCATCCAGACCTCGCAAGGGTAACTGCCGGCAAGCTTGGTCAGCTTGGCCGAAGCGCGGGCATGCAGGCCCAACTTATTGCTGATGGTCACGCTGGTCTTGATCATGGCTTCGTCGGTTCTGATTCTGCGGTGCCGTGGCCGCCACTTGCATCACCCCCTGGCTGGCGCCAGCCAAGGTGCGGGCCACCAGGGCATCGAGGCTGTCCTCACGGTAGGACAGAGCGCGCAGCAGCATGGGCAGATTCAGGCCGGTAACGAGCCTGCTGCGCACGCCGTCGACCAGTTTTTGCGCCACATTACAGGGGGTGGCGCCAAAGATATCGGTCATCACCAAACAGGTCGGGCAGCCCAGTTGCTGCATGACCAGCCGCGCTTGTGCCAGCGTCTCTTCAGGCGGCACATTGGGCTGGACATCGAGCACAGCGAAACAAGCTGGCCGGTCGCTGAACACATGCGAGATACAGCGCTCCATGGCCGAGGCCAAAGGAGCGTGCGCAATGACCAGGATGCCGTTCATGGCCGCAGATTATCCGCCTTGGCGCGCACGTAGTGGATGTAAGAAGCCAGGGCGCTGCACAGATAAATCGCAAACGCCCCCTGAAAGCTGGTCGCTTGCGTGCAGCCAAGAGCCAGCAAGCCATCGATGGCCAGCCCAATGCCCCACTGCAGGAAAAAAATTCCCAGAAAACACACCAGGTTGTAGGCCGACAGAGCGCGGCCCGCCAGCGAGGGGGCAAAGGTCATGCTCAATGCCGGCTGGGCCAGCGAAACCACACTGGCCAGCGCAACAAACACGGCCCAGGCCGGCCAACCCGCGTGACTGCCCAGGGCCAGATTGACGGTCAGCACACAGAGCATCAGGGGTATGCCCAATCGCAGCAAGCGCTCAGCCGTCCAGCCGCGCCGGCTCAGGGTGGGCATCACCAGCCCCCAAACAGAAAACGCCACCAGGCTCGCCAGGTTGATGGAAAACAAGCCCGCGGCAGCCTGCAAAGGATCGAGACCCACCACCCGTGTCAACCAAGGCCCCAGCCACAAGGTCTGCAGGGCGATCAAGCCGCCATTGATAAAAAACGACACCGGCAACAAACGCCGAAAAGCCGGGCTGCGCCAAACCGCCGCATAGCCAGGGGCGGGCTGGGTCGAATCAGGGGGCGCTGTGCTGGGCCCAGGCACCAGGCGGACGGTCAGCACCATGGCCACCAACAACAAACCGGCCATTCCCCAGAACAAAGGGCGCCAGCCCACCAGAGGTAACAGCCACTGCACAGGCAAAGTGGCGCAGACCATGCCCAAGGAACCCACCATGAGCATCCAGGAGTTGGCGCGCAGCATCTGCGCCGGCTCGTACCAGCGGCGAAAGCCGGTGAGCGGAGCCATCAGGCAGGCGCTCACGCCGACGCCCAGCAGCACCCGCGAAGCCAGCAATGCGGCAAAGTTGTTCGAAAGGGGAAATGCCAGGCAGCCGAGCACGGCAACGGCCAGAAAACACACCGCCACGCGACCCGGGCCGTACTTGTCCAGCCAAGCGCCCAGCAGCAACTGGGTGCTGGCAAAGCCAAGGAAAAAGCCCCCGCCGAGCAAGCCCAGATCGGCTGCCGTCAGACCAAACTCCTGCGTGAGAACGGGCGAGAGCGTGGCAATGACTGCGCGCACCACAGCCGAGCTGAAATAGCCCATGGCAAATGCCAGGAACACGAACACGGCCGCCCGGCCTACAAGCCGCTCGCTGTCCGCCAACGAATCGGGGCTTGCTGCACTCATGGGAGCTTGAAACTCGAAAAAAAGGTTTCTGCAGCCTCGGGCGCTATGCGCGGGGCGTAGATCACGGCCTGAAACATCTGGCTGCCACGGGCAAAGTAACGCGCCTGACCTTCAATGGCCTGCCCATCGGGGTGAGTGCCTCGGGCCCAGACATGCAATGCCGGCACTCGAGCGTCCGCGCCGCTGACCTGGACTGGCTCAGACCTCGATTGCGCAGCACGCATGTGAGCAAGGGTCAAGCTCTGCCATTGATCGAGCAGCTGAGCCGTCTGGTCAGGATCGGCGAGCTCGGCCACCGCCAGGGCAAACAAGGCGCCCCCGGCCTCGCAGCCCGTCA
Organism: Comamonadaceae bacterium; assembly: GCA_021299555.1. Taxonomy (GTDB): domain Bacteria; phylum Pseudomonadota; class Gammaproteobacteria; order Burkholderiales; family Burkholderiaceae_C; genus Polaromonas. The sequence goes on along the minus strand of JAJTGH010000043.1, from coordinate 7,821 downwards.
TGGACAGACGGGTCGGGCGTCCGCCCAAGGGTACGGTTTTGCTGGCCCGATCGGGTTTGCAGGGCAGCAGGAGAGTCATGCTGCTCACACCATCGGGGCGCACCTCACGCCAATTGAGGGTGGGACTGCAGGCGAGCATCAAGCCGCCCAAAACGGTCAGCAGAAAGGAGAAACGGAGCGGTCGCACCCCGGGACTGTACAGGCATTCGCTGTCCGCCCCTGCGCAAGGCAGCGGGCCGCTAAGCCTGATGCGCAGCAAACGCATGGCCTGTGCGCCACAATGCTGCGATGAACTCTTTGCAAGGCATCCGTGTCCTGGACTTGTCCCGCGTGCTCGCCGGTCCATGGTGCACCCAGAACCTGGCCGACCTGGGCGCTGACGTGATCAAGATCGAGCGGCCCGGCCAGGGCGATGACACGCGCGGCTGGGGCCCGCCGTTTCTGCACGACGACCAAGGCCAGGAAACCCGCGAGGCGGCCTACTACCTGGGCGCCAACCGCAACAAGCGCTCGGTGACCTGCGACATCGCCCAGCCACAGGGGCAGGCGCTCATTCGCGAATTGGTGCGCCATTGCGACGTGTTCGTGGAAAACTTCAAGGTTGGCGACATGGCACGCTACGGCCTGGACTTTGCGTCGCTCCAAGCCATCAACCCGCGTCTGGTGTACTGTTCCATCACCGGTTTTGGCCAAAGCGGGCCGTACGCGGAGCGCGCCGGCTACGACTATGCGATTCAAGGGATGGGCGGCCTGATGAGCATCACCGGCGAGCGTGACGACCTCGGTGGTGGGCCCCAAAAAGTAGGCGTGGCCGTGGCGGACCTGATGACCGGCATGTACGCCACCGTCTCCATTTTGGCGGCACTGCGTCACGCCGAGCGCAGCGGCCAGGGCCAACACATCGACATGGCCTTGCTCGACACCCAAGTGGCCATGCTGGCCAACCTGGGCGCCAACTACCTGGTCAGCGGCAAGGTACCCGGCCGAGCTGGCAATGCGCACCAGAACATCGTGCCCTACCAGGTGTTTGAAGTGGCGCCCGCCGATGATGACAGCCGCGACCATCTCATCCTGGCCGTTGGCAATGACGGACAGTACGCAAAGTTTTGTGAGGTTGCCGGCCGGCCCGATCTGGCCAGCGATCCACGCTTTGCCACCAACAGGCAGCGTGTGGTCAACCGCAGCGAGCTGGTACCCATGCTCGAAGCGATCATGAAAACCCGCCGCAAGTCGGACTGGCTGACAGCCCTGGAAGCGGCCAAGGTGCCTTGCGGTGCGATCAACAATTTGGCTGAGGTGTTCGCCGATCCGCAGGTCAACGAGCGGGGCATGATCAACCACTGGCAGCATCCGGCACGCCAGGACCTGAGCCTGGTGGCCAGCCCCATGAAACTGAGCGCCACGCCGGTGCGCGGGCCGGGACAAGGCCTGCCGCCGCCCCTGCTGGGTCAGCACACCGACGAGGTGTTGGGCTCGGTGCTAGGCTGGGACGCTGAGAAACTCAACGGGCTCAAAGCGAAAAAAGTCATCTGAGCGCATGGGGTCTGCACCGAACCGGCCTGAGCCCGATACACTTTGCGCATGAGTGCTTCGATTCGTCAGGTTTCCCACCGCATTTGGATGGCTGGTCTGGCACTGGCCGTGGGCCTGCTGCTGACCAGCTGCTCGACGAAGCAGGCGGCACCAGATACCCGTTTTGTTCTACTCGACGGCAGCCAAACCAGCACGCAAGGCCTCAAAGGCAAGGTGGTGCTGGTCAATTTCTGGGCCACCAGCTGTATCTCCTGCGTGGCCGAGATGCCCAAACTGATACAGACCCACCAGCAATTCCACCCGCGCGGCTATGAAACGGTGGCCGTGGCCATGAGCTATGACCCGCCCGCCTATGTGGTCAACTTCAGCCAAAGCCGGCAACTGCCCTTCAAGGTGGCGATCGACAACACCGGCGCAGTGGCCAAGGCTTGGGGAGACATCAAAATCACCCCCACCACTTTTTTGGTGAACAAGCGTGGCGAGATCGTCAAGCAGTACGTGGGCGAACCTGACTTCGCAGCCATGCACCAGCTGATCGAAAAACTGCTGGCAGAAAGTTAAGGGCAGGCCCTGTGCGGCGCCGGGTCAGAGCCCGGCGCACCCCCAGACCCATCACTGACCGCGGTAAGCGTCGTGGCAGGCCTTGCAGGAGCCGGCCGTGGCCCCAAAAGCGGCTTTCATTGCATCGAGGTTGCCGGTCTTGGCCGCCGCTGCAAGCTTGGCGGTTTCGGTCATGGCTTTTTCGCTGGCTTCACGGAATTTGGCCTGCTCGCTCCAGATTTCAGGCTTGGCCTTGGTCGCAGCGCCCTTGTCGGTGCCCGGACCAAAACCTGCCCAGGGCAGCTTGGCCATGGCCGCGACGATTTCGGCGTTTTCGGCCGCCACTTTGGCGTCAAACGGCGTCCGGCCGTTGGCCATGGCGCCGATGCGCGCAAAATGCTGACCCATGATGAACAAGGAGCTCTGCCGATAGCGGATGGAGTCTTCCGGCTTGGCAAACTGGGCCGATGCCGGAGCGCTCACGGCGAGCAGGGCGAAGGCCGATGCGAGAGGAACGAAAAATTTCATGGGTGCTTCCTTGCAGAATGAAGAGACCGGGAGCCCGCTCAGACGACAGGCCTGGGCCGGCGTAGTCTAGCGGCTTGCGAATACTCCAGCGCAGCGCTCACCCAAAATCCATCAAAACAGCGTCCTGGCTGACAATTATTTCAAGGCCTTGACCCCACCGACCGGAGCACAACATGAATCAAGAAGCCAGCCATCCGTACCGCACCCGCATCTGGGACCTGCCTACGCGGGTCTTTCACTGGGCTTTGGCGCTTTGTGTGGTGGGTTTGGTGATCAGCGGCAACATCGGCGGTTCCGCCATGCTCTGGCATTTTCGCTTTGGCCAGGCGGTCATGACGCTGCTGATGTTTCGCCTGCTGTGGGGTGTCATGGGCGGCCATTGGTCTCGGTTTTCGTCATTCCCACTGCGACCTCGTGCGCTGGCCGATGAGGTGCGTGGCCGCAACACGGTGCAACTGCGAACTGGCCACGGCGCACTGGGTTCTTTGGCGGTGCTCGCTTTCGGCCTGGTCTTGTTAGCCCAGGTCGGCAGCGGCCTGATGAGCGACGACGAAATCGCCTTTGCCGGACCCCTGACTCACCTGGTATCGGGGGCTACGGTCAGCACAGCCAGCGCTTACCACAAGACGATCGGCAAGCTGATCCTGATCGCCCTGGTGCTGCTGCATCTCATAGCCATCGCCTGGCACTCCTTCAAGGGCCATGCCATCGTCGGGGCCATGTTCCACGGAGACAAGGCCCTGCATTCGTACAAGCTGTGCCCCTGCAAGCCCCTTGCCGCGTGAACCATCCTGAAGTCGAACTGATCAGCCCCAGCCAGCACCATGAGTTGGCCGCAGTCCGCATCATCTTTCAGGAGTATGCCGACGCGCTGGGCATTGATCTGGATTTCCAAGGTTTTGCCGCGGAACTGAGCACTCTGCCGGGAGAATACGCGCCACCGCGCGGGGCAATGCTGCTGGCCCTGATAGACGGGCAGGTCGTCGGCTGCTGCGCCCTGCGCCCGCTCGATACGGCCGATTACCCAAACGCTGCCGAAATGAAACGTCTGTATGTGCGCAAACCGTTTCGGCGCTTTGGCCTGGGTCGACAGCTGGCTGAAGCCATCTTGGATGCGGCCCGCGCTGCCGGCTACCACAGCGTGCTGCTTGACACGCTCGACGACATGGAAGCAGCCCGGCAGCTTTACGCAGAGCTTGGCTTCGAGGAGATCGAGCCCTACTACCACAACCCGCTGCCAGGGGCGCACTACCTCAAGGTCGATCTCTGAAGCAGGCAGCAACGGGGCACTGAAGTGAAAAACCGCCCATGAGGCGGTTTTTTCAAGGGGCCAGGCGGTGACTTAGCCCTTGGCCTGAGCGAGCATGGTGCCAGCGTCGCTGACCTCAAACTTGCCGGGGCCTTCCACATTGAGGGCGGCGACCTTGCCGTCCTTGATGAGCATGGAATAACGGTTGCTGCGCACACCCATGCCGCGGGCCGTCAGGTCCAGCGTCAGTCCGACCGCTTTGGAAAATTCGGCACTGCCATCACCGAGCATGCGCACCTTGCCTGCGGTCTTTTGGTCACGCGCCCAGGCGCCCATCACGAACGCGTCATTGACGCTCACGCACCAGATCTCGTCGACACCGGCGCCCTTGAGTTCATTGAACTTCTCCACATAGCCGGGCACATGCTTGGCCGAGCAAGTGGGTGTGAATGCGCCGGGCAAGGCAAACAGAGCAATGGTCTTGCCGGCAGCGGCCTTGGCCACATCGACCGGGTTGGGGCCTATGCTGCAGCCATTGCCTTCAACTTCCGAGTATTCCATCAGGGTGGCGGCAGGCAGGCTGTCTCCAACTTTGATCATGGGTTCTCCTCAATAGGTAGGGGTCTGAAAAAAATGCGAACCACGATTGTGTGCGGTTTTGCCAAACATTGCACAGCGCAGGGCTCAGAGCCCAAAACATCCACGCACGGGGGCGATGCACGCTACAAAGCCAGGTACAGGTCTGGATGAACGGCTGCGCGCCGCCCTATAAAAAAGGCCCACCGAGGTGGGCCTTTTAGAACGCCAGAAGGATCTGGGCTGATCAGACGATGGCCGCTTTTTGAACGAGCTTGGTCACCACCCAGTTTTTGGTCTTGGACAGCGGACGGCTCTCGGTGATCTCGATGATGTCACCCAGGTGGTACTCACCCTTTTCGTCGTGGGCGTGGTATTTGCTCGACATGGAGACGATCTTGCCATAGAGCGCGTGCTTGACGCGGCGCTCCACCAGCACGGTCACGGTCTTGGCGCGCTTGTCGCTGACAACCTTGCCAATCAGGGTGCGGGTGAGTTTTTTCGTGTCGCTCATTTGGCAGCTCCTTTGGCAACGGTCTCGGCCAGAATGGTCTTGGCCCTTGCGATGGCACGGCGGGTAGACCGAAGCTGGGAGGCATCGCTCAATTGCTGGGTCGCTTTTTGCATGCGCAGGCCAAAGTGGGCTTTTTGCAGCGCCTTGACTTCGGCCTTCAGGCCGTCCACATCTTTTTGACGCAGTTCAGAAGTTTTCATGGTCTTTTGTCTCCTGGATCACTGGCCAATCATGCGGCTGACGAAGGTCGTGCGCAGGGGCAGCTTGGCCGAAGCCAGGCGAAACGCCTCACGCGCCAGCTCTTCAGGCACACCGACAATCTCAAACACGATCTTGCCAGGCTGGATTTCAGCCACGTAATACTCCGGGTTGCCCTTGCCGTTGCCCATACGCACCTCGGCAGGTTTTTGGGAGATCGGCTTGTCGGGGAACACGCGAATCCAGATGCGACCACCCCGCTTGACATGGCGGGAGATCGCACGGCGAGCGGCCTCGATCTGGCGCGCGGTCAGACGACCGCGGTCGGTGCACTTGAGACCAAAATCGCCGAAAGCGACCGAGTTGCCACGGGTGGCAACGCCGGTGTTACGGCCCTTTTGCTCCTTGCGATATTTTCTGCGAGCAGGTTGCAGCATGTTTTAACTCCTGATGAGACCGATCACTCGGTCTTGGCACCGTCAGCTGCTGCAGCTGGCGCGGCTTTGCGAACGCGCTTAACGGTGGTTTTCGGGGCATCACCACCGGCGGTGGCTTCTGCCGGCTTGTCACTGCCGTCGGCGGGCGCACCAGCGGTGCGCGGGCCACGGCGGGCGCCAGGACGCTCACCGCCGCCTGGACGGCCATCTCGGCGCGGGCCGCGCGGCTTGCGCTCTTCCTCAGACGGAGCCGCGTCAAGACGGGCGCCGGGCGAGTCGCCACGGCCCAAGGTATCACCCTTGTAAACCCAGACCTTGACACCGATCACACCATAGGTTGTCTTGGCTTCAGAGGTGCCGTAATCGATGTCGGCGCGCAGGGTGTGAAGCGGCACACGGCCTTCACGGTACCACTCGCAGCGCGCGATCTCGATGCCGTTGAGACGGCCCGAAGACATGATCTTGATGCCCTGGGCGCCCAGACGCATGGCGTTTTGCATGGCGCGCTTCATGGCCCGACGGAACATGATGCGCTTTTCCAGCTGCTGCGTGATCGAGTCGGCAATGAGTTTGGCATCGATTTCGGGCTTGCGCACTTCCTCGATGTTGACCGCCACGGGCACGCCCAGTTGCTTGCTCAATTCCTTCTTCAGGTTCTCGATGTCCTCGCCCTTTTTGCCGATCACCACGCCCGGACGGGCCGAGAAAATGGTGATGCGGGCGTTCTTGGCGGGTCGCTCGATCAGCACGCGCGAGACGGCGGCATTCTTGAGTTTGGTCTTGAGGTACTCGCGCACCTTGATGTCTTCGGCCAGCATGCCAGCGAAGTCACGGTTGCTGGCATACCAACGGCTGGCCCAGTTGCGGCTGACCGCGAGGCGGAAACCGGTCGGGTTGATTTTCTGTCCCATGTCCTGCTTCTTCCTCTTTCAGTTGCCGACGGTCACGTACACATGGCACGTGGGCTTGCTAATGCGATTGCCGCGGCCTTTGGCACGGGCCGAAAAACGTTTGAGCGTCGCGCCTTGCTCAACATAGATGGTCTTGACTTTGAGCTCGTCAATGTCAGCACCGTCGTTGTGCTCGGCGTTGGCAATGGCAGACTCGACCACCTTCTTGATGATCACAGCCGCCTTCTTTTGGGTGAAGTTCAGGATGTTGAGGGCCTGATCGACTTTCTTGCCGCGGATCAGATCTGCGACCAGGCGGCCTTTGTCGACCGACAGACGAACGCCCCGCAGGGTTGCACGTGTTTCCATGGTCATTCCTTACTTCTTCTGCACTTTCTTGTCCGCCGGGTGACCCTTGAAAGTACGGGTCAGCGCGAACTCGCCAAGCTTGTGCCCGACCATCTGGTCGGTGATGTAGACCGGCACGTGCTGCTTGCCGTTGTGCACGGCGATGGTCAAGCCGATGAACTCGGGCAGGATCATGGAGCGGCGCGACCAGGTCTTGATCGGCTTTTTGTCCTTGGTGGTCACAGCCTTGTCGGCTTTGGCCAGCAGGTGATGGTCAACGAAGGGACCTTTTTTGAGTGAGCGGGTCATGTCCTGGCCTTACTTCTTGCGACGCGAAACAATCATCACTTGCGTGCGCTTGTTGTTGCGGGTGCGGTAGCCTTTGGTCAGGTTACCCCATGGATCCACCGGGTGACGGCCTTCGCCGGTCTTGCCCTCACCACCGCCGTGTGGGTGGTCGATCGGGTTCATGACCACACCGCGGACGGTGGGCCGTATCCCCATCCAGCGCTTGACGCCGGCTTTGCCCAGGCGACGCAGGCTGTGCTCTTCGTTGGCCACTTCACCGATGGTGGCGCGGCATTCAACGTGGATTTTTCGCACCTCACCCGAACGCATACGCACCTGAGCGTAAATGCCTTCACGGGCAAGCAAGGTGGCCGAAGCACCGGCCGAGCGAGCAATTTGTGCGCCCTTGCCCGGCTGCATCTCGATGCAGTGAATGGTCGAACCCACCGGGATGTTGCGGATTGGCAAGGTGTTACCGGCGCGGATTGGTGCCTCCGAGCCACTGACCAGCGTGCTGCCGACCTCCACACCGCGCGGGGCGATGATGTAGCGGCGCTCGCCATCGGCATAGCACAGCAGCGCAATGTGGGCGCTGCGGTTGGGGTCGTATTCGATGCGCTCGACCTTGGCCGGGATGGCGTCCTTGTTGCGACGGAAGTCCACCACACGGTAGTGGTGCTTGTGACCGCCGCCCTTGTGGCGTATGGTGATGTGGCCGTT
>JAJTGH010000042.1:5876-30974 GCA_021299555.1 Comamonadaceae bacterium | reverse complement strand
CCCGTGGTCATGGCCCCTCACCTGTATGACGACTGGCTGGGCGCAACCCCCGAGGCGGCCGCAGACTTGATGAGCACTGCGCACATGCCCGAGCTTCGCGCCATGGCCGCGCCGCGGGTCTAGCTCGGGTGTGCAGTGGGTGCCGACGCGTCGGGCGGACACCTTTGAGCCCTATACTGACAAAATGAACGAATTGGTACAAAAACCAGCCCGGGGCACCAGGAAGCCGGCTGTGCGATCGCAGCGCAAATCCGCGCAGCCTGCTGCGGCCCGCACCCACGACCCTGAGCGAACGATGAACGACATCCTTGATGTCGCCACGATCGAGTTCGCCGACAAGGGTTTGAGCGGCGCGCGCATCGACGCCATTGCTGCGGCCACGCGCACCAGCAAGCGCATGATCTATTACTACTTCAACAGCAAGGAAGGCCTGTACCTGGCGGTGCTTGAAGAGGCCTATCGGCGCATCCGCCGCACCGAGGGCGATCTGCAACTCGATAGCCTGCCGCCTGAGGATGCCTTGCGCAGGTTGGTGGAATTCACCTTCGACCACCACGCTGGCAACGAAGCCTTTATCCGCATCGTGATGAATGAGAACATTGAGCGCGGCAGGTACCTCTCGCGCAGCCAGATCATCGAGGACTTGAACATCCCTGCGATCGAGGCCATCGGTCGCATCTACCAGCGCGGTCTGGCCGCGGGGCAGTTTCGCCAAGGGCTCGACCCACTCGATATTCACGCCTCGATTTCTGCTTTGACGTTCTTCAATGTGTCCAACCAATACACCTTCGGGCACATCTTCAAACGTGATACGGCCGCATCGGCAGCCCGGGCCATGCGCCGCGCCAACATCGTCGAGATGGTGGTGCGCTTTGTGTTGCGCTGAGCCCTTCATGCCCCAGACAGCCAAGTGCCCCGGGTTTTTACTGATTTTTGTAAATTAACTAATTGGTACATTTTGGCAGAGTCTTTCAGGGAGAGGATCATGGTTGGAAATCTGATTGGTGCGTACTGCCGACTCCTGTCCGGGCTGTTGGTGGCTTGCCTGGCCATCATGGTGGTTCTCGTGTTTGCCAATGTGGTGTTGCGCTACGCGTTCAACTCGGGGATCACCGTTTCTGAGGAGCTCTCGCGTTGGCTCTTTGTCTGGATGACCTTTCTGGGCGCCGTGGTTGCCCTGCACGAGCGGGCTCATCTGGGCACCGACACGCTGGTGTCGCGGCTTTCAGTGCGTGGGAAAAAGATCTGCCTCGGCCTGGGGCATGTGCTTATGCTGTTCATTTGCTACCTGGTGCTACGAGGTGCTCTTGATCAGGTCCTGGTCAATCTTGAGTCGACCAGTGCTGCAATGGAGATACCCCTGGCCATTTTTTATGCCAGTGCGGCCGTTTTTGCCGTGTTGGGTGGGGCAATACTGATTCACGATTTCGCGCGTCTGCTGAGCGGGCGCCTGTCAGAGCAGGAGCTGGTCGGCGTGCGCGAGAGCGAAGAGAGCGACCGTTGATCCGCCACTTCGATTGAGGAGCCAGACCCCATGACGATCGCCGTCTTTCTTGGCTCGCTGCTGGCGGCCATGGCTCTGGGTATTCCGATTGCCTTTTCTTTGCTGCTGTGCGGCGTGGCGCTGATGTGGCATCTGGACATGTACGACGCCCAAATTCTGGCCCAGAATCTGAGCGAGGGTGCCAACAGCTTTCCCCTGCTGGCTGTGCCGTTTTTCATGCTGGCCGGTGAGGTGATGAACGCCGGCGGCCTGTCGCGGCGCATCGTCAGCTTCGCTCTGAGTTTGGTTGGCCATATTCGCGGTGGCCTGGGTTACGTGGCCATTGTCGCGGCTGTGATGATGGCGGCGCTGTCGGGATCGGCCGTCGCAGACGCGGCGGCACTGTCGGCCCTGCTGCTGCCCATGATGGTGAGCGCGGGTCACGACAAGGCTCGCTCGGCCGGCTTGCTGTCAGCGGCCAGCATCATCGCGCCCATCATTCCGCCATCCATCGGATTTGTTATTTTTGGCGTGGCCGCCAATGTCTCGATCACCAAGCTGTTTCTGGCGGGGATCTTCCCGGGCTTGTTGCTGGCGGTGGCGCTGTGGGTCACCTGGTGGTTCCTGGTGCGCAAGGAAAACATCACGCCGCCTCCCCGCCGCAGCCTGACCGAAGTGATCACGGCGCTCAGGCAGGCTGCCCTGGCCCTGGGCATGCCCCTGATCGTGATCGTGGGCTTGAAATTTGGCGTGTTCACGCCGACTGAAGCGGCGGTGGTGGCGGCCATTTATGCCCTGGTGGTGTCACTGTTCGTTTATCGCGAGCTCAAATTCAGTCAGCTTTACCAGGTATTTTTAAACGCCGCCAAAACCACCGCGGTGATCATGTTTCTTGTGGCCGCTGCCATGGTCTCTGCCTGGCTGATCACCGTGGCGCAATTGCCGGCCCAGGTCGTTGGCCTGCTTCAGCCCCTCATGGACAACCCCAAACTGCTGATGGCCGCCATCATGCTGCTGGTGATCGTCGTGGGGACTGCGATGGACATGACTCCCACCATCTTGATCCTCACGCCTGTCCTTATGCCCATCGTCAAGGCGGCCGGTATCGACCCGGTTTACTTTGGCGTTCTGTTCATCATCAACAACGCCATCGGCCTGATCACCCCGCCCGTGGGTACGGTGCTCAACACCGTCGCGGGGGTGGGTCGGATCAGCATGGATACAGTGACCAAAGGCGTCTGGCCGTTCATGCTGGCTCAATTTGTCATTTTGTTCTTGCTGGTGTTGTTTCCCGAGCTCGTGATGGTGCCCGCACGCTGGCTCTACAACTGAACCCCTTTTCAGTGGGCGGTGCGTCTGGTACGCCGCATCGCCCCCCTTTGTTTAATGCGTACTGTCCTTCAAGGAGACACTGATGAAACGCCAATTTTTCAAATCCCTGCTGGCTTTGGCGGCGGTTGCTGCTTTCGGTGCGGCCCAGGCCCAGGAGCGCACGCTCAAGATGAACCTCAACGGCCCGGAGAACCATCCCGCCGGCGTCGGCATGAAGAAGTTTGCCGAGACTGTGGCCGCCAAAACCAACGGCCGAATCAAGATCAACCTGTTTTACAACGGCGCCCTGGGCAGCGACCAGGCGGTGGTGTCGGCCATCAAGGGCGGCACAGTCGAGCTGGCTGTAATGAATTCGGGCATCTTGGCCAGCGAGGCCAAGGAGCTGGCCATTTTCGATTTCCCCTTCCTGTTTGCCAACGAGAAAGAGTCAGACGCCATCGTTGATGGCCCAGTGGGCAAGAAGATGCACGCCCTGCTCGAGCCCAAGGGCATTGTTGGGCTGTCTTACTGGGAACTGGGTTACCGCCAGATCAGCAACAGCAAGCGCGCCGTCAACAAGGTTGAAGATCTCGAGGGCCTCAAGCTGCGAGTGATCCCCAACCCGATCAACATCGAGTGGGTCAAGGCACTTGGCGCCAATCCCACGCCGCTGCCATTTCCAGAGGTCTACGGTGCCCTGGAGCAAAAAGCCATTGACGGCCAGGAGAACCCGATCTCTGTGATTGCCGCCAACAAGTTCTGGGAAGTGCAAAAGCACATGGCCATCACCAATCACCAGTACAACCCGCAGTCGGTGATCATGAGCAAGAAGGTCTGGGATTCACTGAGCGCAGCCGATCGAAAAATCATCGATGATGCGGCCGATGACGCAGCCCAAGCGCAGCGCACGGCTGCGCGTGCTGCCGTGGCCGCCAACTTGGAGCTGCTCAAGAAAAACGGCATGGCAGTGACCCAGTTTTCTCCCGCCGAAGTGGCCAAGCTGCGCGAAAAAATGAAGCCGGTGATCGCCAAGTTCTCGGCCAACGTGGGTGAGGCCACAGTCAACGAAGTGCAGGCCGAATTGGCCAAGCTGCGCCGTTGATGTGACGCATGCGCGGGGCAAGCCGACGTGCGCCCCGCGCCTTGCATCATGGCAGATTGAAACCCCGTGAAAGCATTGAACATCGCTCTGGCCGGCGCTGGGCTCATGGGCCGGGTGCACATGGACGTGCTCGCGCGCAATTCACAGACGCGCCTGAGCGCGCTGGTCGATCCTGCGGCGCAAGCACAGGCACTGGCCCGCGATGCGGGGGTGCCCTGGTTTGCGTCCTTGAATGAACTGCTGCAGCGCTCTCGACCCGACGGTCTGGTCATTGCAACGCCCAACGCGCTTCATGTCACGCAAGCGTTACAGGCGCTTGCCGCGGGTGTGCCAGTACTCCTCGAAAAGCCCGTTTCCACGACCGTGGAGCAAGGACAGCGCTTGCTGCAGGCTGTGCAGGCTTGCTCGACCCCAGTGCTGGTAGGGCACCACCGCGCGCACAGCCCCATCATGGCCCGGGCGCGCGAATGCGTTCAAAGCGGACGGCTGGGCCGACTGGTGGTGGTGCAGGGCAGCGCGACGTTCTACAAGCCCGATGGCTACTTTGCCGACGGCCCCTGGCGTGCGCAGCCCGGAGGCGGGCCGATCTTGATCAACATGATCCACGAGGTGCATAACCTGCGCATGCTTTGCGGTGAGGTTGTTGCGGTACAGGCTTTTTCATCCAGTGCGGTGCGAGGTTTTGCCGTAGAGGATACGGCGGTCATCAACCTGCGTTTCGACAGCGGTGTGTTGGGCAGCTTTGTGCTTTCCGATGCAGCAGCGAGCGCGCGCAGTTGGGAGCAGACCAGCCAGGAAAACAAGGCCTATCACAGCTACGCCGACGAAGACTGCTATGCCATCTCGGGCACGTTGGGTAGCTTGTCGGTGCCCACCATGCGTCTGAAGACCTATGCTTGTGCGCAGCAGGCATCCTGGTGGAAGCCCTTTGAGTTGGGGGCAGTGGACTGTGTCCGAGAAGATCCGCTCGATCGCCAGTTGGCCCATTTCGTTCAGGTCATGCTCGGTCAAGCGCAACCTTTGGTCAGCGTGCACGACGGTTTGCAAAATCTGCGCGTCACCGAGGCCATTTGTGAGGCGGCCCGCAGTGGACATGTGGTGCAATTGAGCTGACCTGTGTTCAGCGCATAGACCCGTACATCAAAGAAAGCATCCCCATCATGAATATTCTTGTGCTCAATGGCATCAACCTCAATATGTTTGGCAAGCGCGATCCGGCCACCTACGGCACCATCACGCTCGATGAAATCAACCAGCGCCTGATCGCGCTGGGCCAGGAGCTCGGCGCTCGGGTCGAAAATTTCCAGACCAATTTTGAAGGCGCCATGTGCGAGCGCATCCATGCTGCGCATACCGATGGTACTCAGGCTGTTCTGATCAACGCCGGCGCCTGGACCCATTACAGCTATGGCATCCGTGACGCTCTGGCCATACTCAAGTGCCCTATTTTCGAGGTGCACATGTCCAATATTCACGCCCGCGAAGCGTTTCGCCACCACTCGGTGATTGCCGAGATCGCCAAGGGTCAGATTGCCGGCTTCGGTGTCGACAGCTACCTGCTGGCTTTGCGTACAGCCGTCTCGCATTTGCGCAGCGACAAATAACCTCTCACGCCATGCTGATCAACGGTCACACGGTCATCATTGCGCACATTGGCTATCCGACGCATTCATTCAAAGCCCCTCTCATCTACAACCCTTACTTTGCGAATCAAGGGATCAACGCCCTGGTGGTGCCCATGTCCTGTCAAAGCGACAACTACGAGCCGCTGGTGCGCTCGCTGTTTCGCCTGGGCAATATGGCTGGAGCCCTGATCACCATGCCGCACAAGGTGCGCACGGTCGATCTGGTCGACGAGGTCTTGCCCGCAGCGGCCATTGCCGGGGCCTGCAATGCGATTCGCCTGGGCCCGCAAGGTCAATTGCAAGGCGACATGTTCGATGGCGAGGGCTTTGTCCGCGGTGTGATGCGCAAGGGGTTTGAGCTGCAAGGCGCGCGTGCACTGGTGGTTGGCGCAGGCGGTGTGGGCTGCGCCATTGCGGCTTCGTTGGCCGCCGCTGGCGTGTCATGCTTGGGCTTGTTTGATGTGCGCGATGAATCGGCGCGAGCGCTGGCCGGCCGGCTCAAAGCGCACTACCCGACGCTCGAGGTTCGCAGCGGAAGCTGCGACCCAGCTGGCTTTGATCTGGTGGTCAATGCCACGCCCTTGGGTATGAACGAGGGCGATTCGTTGCCGCTCGATGTCTCCAGGTTGGAGCCCGGCACTTTTGTCGGTGAGGTGGTCATGCGCACCGAAATGACGGCGTTTCTGATTGCCGCTGCTGAGCGTGGTTGCCGGGTGCAAATCGGTTCAGACATGTTGTTTGAGCAGATTCCAGCCTATCTGGAATTTTTTGGACTGCCCAGCACCAACGCCGAGGTGCTGCGTTCTGTTGCGCGCCTGTGACTGGCGTCTGAGCTCAGCTGGGCTAGACTGGTGCTTGTGAAGCATTGGTCCGACACGCACCGCGGCATTGCGTTTTTCATCGCAGCGATGGCATTTTTTGCCGCCCTTGACACCACGGTCAAGTACGTCAGCGCTTTCTTGCCATTGGTCACAACTCTTTGGTTGCGATTCGCGTTTCAGTCCTGCATGACGGCGGGCATGTTGTTGCCTTCGCGAGGCCGTGCGGCCTGGCGCGTCAACCGCTTGGGCGCTCTGGTGCTGCGCGGTGTGTTGATGGCGCTGTCAAGTGCGGTGGCTTTCATGGGGCTCAAATTCATGCCCGTTGCTGAGTTCACGGCCATCATGATGCTCACCCCCATGATGATCACCCTGGTAGCGGCCTATCTGTTGAAGGAGGGTGTGTCCTGGCAGCGCTGGCTCTTGCTCGTTGGTGCCTTGGTCGGCGCTTTGCTGGTGATACAGCCGGGCGCCGCCCATTTTGGCTGGGCTGTGCTGCTGCCCCTGCTCCTCATTGCATTGAATGTGGGCTATCAATTTTTGACGCGCAACTTGGCCGCGGACGTGGAGGCTGGTAGCGTGCATTTGTACTCGGGTATTTTTGCCATGCTCGTGGTCAGCCTGGCTTTGCCCTTCGGTTGGCAAACCCCGCAGGGTTGGGACATTTGGGCTTTGGTGCTGCTCCTGAGCTTCTTTAGCACGATCGGTCATTACATGATGATTCTGGCTTACGGCCTGGCCAGCCCTGCCACCTTGTCGCCCTACCTGTATCTGCAACTCGCTTTTGCCACGCTGGGCGGCTGGCTTCTCTTTTCGCACACCCCAAACGCGCTGGCCTGGACGGGCATGGGTCTGATCGCCTTGTGTGGCATCATCAGCGCCCGTCTGCCCGGTCCGGTTTCCCGCATCCCGGTCGAGACCGAGCCGCAGTTGTGAGGCCGTACCCCACCAAAGGCATGGCGTGACCCATGGACAAGCTCAAGCAGATGGAATCGTTTGTGGCGGTGGCCTCCAAGGGCAGCCTGACGGCGGCGGCCTTGGCCGAGGGCGTGGCACCAGCCATCATCGGGCGACGGCTGGACGCGCTTGAAGCCCGGCTGGGCGTCAAGCTGCTGGTGCGCACCACACGACGCATCACTCTGACGCACGAGGGCAGCGCTTTTTTGGAAGACTGTCAGCGTTTGCTGGCCGACTTTGCCAATGCCGAGGCCAGCGTTTCGGCTGGCGGTGTCAAAGCCAGCGGGCATCTGCGCATCACGGCGCCGGCCGGTTTTGGCCGCCGCCATGTGGCCCCCTTGGTGGCGCAGTTTCGGCAACAGCACAACGATGTGACCATCTCGCTGAACCTCAGCGACCGCGTGGTCGACTTGGCCGGTGAGGGCTTTGACTGCGCTGTGCGCGTGGGCGATCTGCCCGATTCATCGCTGATCAGCGTTCGACTGGCCGACAACCGCCGTCTGTGTGTGGCCACGCCCTCGTATTTGAACCGGCGCGGCACGCCCAAACTGCCTGCCGACCTGGCACGCCACGACTGCCTGATGCTCTCGAGTGACGCCTCGCAGACCCGGGGCTGGGCTTTTCGCATCAAGGACGAGGTGCAGCATCTGCGTCCAGGCGGCCCGCTCGATTGCTCCGATGGGCAGGTCTTGCACGACTGGTGTCTGGCTGGCTATGGCATCGCGTGGCGCAGCACCTGGGAGGTGGAGGCGGAAATTGCGGCAGGCACTTTGGTGGAGGTGCTGCGTGAATTTGCGGCCCCACCCAACGGCATTTATGCCGTCTTTCCCCAGCGCAAGCACCTGCCGCTGCGGCTTCGCCTGTGGATCGACTATCTCAAGCACCACTATGCCCAGCCCGGTTTTTGGCGGGTGCGAACCTAGGGCTGCGCCTGCGGGCATCCGTCAACGGGCAAGCGGTCGCAAGGAGGCCCGACTTAGAATTGGGCCATGATCGCTGTCAAACAAGAATTGCTTGCGGGCCTGGCTGCTGAACTTGAGAAACGCCAGCCGGGTGCTGCCAGCAAGGCGGTTTTTGAGACCCCAAAAGCCGCTGCCCATGGCGACATGGCCAGCAATGCGGCCATGCAGCTGGCCAAGCCACTGAAGGCCAATCCGAGGCAGTTGGCCGAAGGCCTGAAGGCCGATTTGCTGGCCCTGCCGGCCTATCAGAAGTGGGTCGAGGCGATCGAGATTGCTGGCCCGGGCTTCATCAACTTCAGGCTCAAAGCGGCGGCTCGGCAACAGGTCGTCGGCGAGGTCCTGCGCTCGGCGGAGCGTTTTGGCTGCAAGGGTGCTTTGGGGCACAAGATGCTGGTGGAGTTCGTTTCTGCCAACCCCACGGGCCCGCTGCACGTCGGGCATGGCCGGCAGGCGGCTTTGGGCGATGCCATCTGTCACCTGTTTGAGACCCAGGGCTGGGCCGTGACCCGCGAGTTCTACTACAACGACGCTGGCGTGCAAATCCAGACCCTGGCCATGAGCGTGCAGGCCCGTGCCAAGGGCCACAAACCCGGTGACGCGCTCTGGCCCGAGGCTGCCTACAACGGCGATTACATTGCCGACATCGCCGCCGATTTCCTGGCCCGCAAGAGCGTCAAGTCCGACGACCGCGATGTCACTGCCTGCGGCGACATCGAGGACCTGAACGCCATACGCGAATTTGCCGTGGCCTATCTGCGCCGGGAGCAGGACCTGGACTTGAAGGCCTTCGATGTGAAATTTGACAATTTCTACCTCGAGTCCAGCCTCTACACCTCGGGCCGTGTGGAAAAAGCGGTTCAGTTGCTCAAGGATGCGGGCAAGACGTACGAGCACGACGGCGCGTTGTGGCTCAAGTCCACCGACTATGGCGATGACAAGGACCGCGTGATGCGCAAGTCCGACGGCAGCTATACCTATTTTGTGCCTGACGTGGCCTATCACCTGGCCAAGTGGGAGCGTGGCTTTACCCGGGCCATCAACATCCAGGGCATGGACCACCATGGCACCATTGCCCGCGTGCGCGCCGGGCTGCAGGCCGCGGGCCAGGGCGTGGCCCAGGGCTATCCGGACTATGTCCTGCACACCATGGTGCGGGTGATGCGTGGTGGACAGGAGGTCAAGATCTCCAAGCGCTCGGGCAGCTATGTCACCTTGCGTGACCTGATCGAGTGGACCAGCAAGGACGCGGTGCGGTTTTTTCTGCTCAGTCGCAAGCCCGATACCGAATATGTGTTCGACATTGATTTGGCTTTGGCCAAAAACAACGAAAACCCGGTCTACTACGTGCAGTACGCCCACGCGCGCATTTGCTCGGTGCTGGCCAGCTGGGGCGGTGATGCTGGTCTGCTGGCCCGGGCAGAGCTCTCGCCTCTGCAGAGCCCGGCTGCGCAGGCCCTGATGCTCAAGCTGTCCGACTATCCGGACATGCTCATGCACGCAGCCCACGGTTTTGCTCCGCACGATGTGGCGTTTTACCTGCGCGAATTGGCGGCCTGCTACCACAGTTACTACGATGCCGAGCGGATTTTGGTCGATGATGAGCCGACCAAACTGGCCCGTCTGGCTTTGGTGGCAGCCACCGGGCAGGTGCTGCACAATGGCTTGGCGGTGCTCGGTGTCGGTGCGCCGAGCAAGATGTAATGCCCATGACTCCCAAGACCTTGTCCGCATCGCGGTGGCGCCAGAGTGGCGGCACATTTCTTGGCTTTGTGATCGGGGCCGTTTTTGGTTTGGCGCTTGCATTGGCGGTGGCGGTTTACATCACGAAGGTGCCCATTCCCTTCATGAGCAAGAACCAGCCGCGTGCGGCCGACGCCGGGGCGGAGTCACAAAAGAACAAAGATTGGGATCCGAATGCGGCTTTGCCAGGGCGTGTGCCACCCAAGCCCCAGCCCAGTGCCTCAGAGGCGCAGGAGGCCGCGGCGGGGGGCGGCCCAACCCCTGCAGCGGCACCGACCGCTGCCCCAGCTTCTTCTGCGGCTGCGTCTTCATCGCCCGCTCAAGCCAGCCCCGCGCCAGCGACTCGCCCGGCCGACCCATTGGGCGATTTGGTCCGCTCTCGCAGTGAGGCGGCGCGACCTGCGGCGGAGGCGGCCTCCGCCAAGTCAAAACCCGCTCCCAGCGCCGCAGCAACGCCTGAACCCGCCCCCAAGCCACGCCCCGCAGAAGCCCCGGTTGCTGCTGCGGACCCTTTTCAGTATTTCGTTCAGGCCGGTGCGTTTCGGGGGGCCGAGGAGGCCGAGCAGATGCGCGCCAAGCTCTCATCGATGGGCCTGCAAGCCAAGATCACTGAGCGCGAGCAGGCCGGGCGTGTGGTTTACCGGGTTCGCCTGGGGCCTTTCGATCGGCGCGATGATGCCGACAAGGCGGGTGAGCGCTTGGATGCGGCGGGCATTTCTGCAGTTGTCGTGCGGGTCCAGCGTTGAGCGCGCCAACCCGCACTGTTGAGCCCGCCCTTTAGGCAGCGTTTGGTGTTCAATGGGTTTGTTTGAATCTGTGCCGTCCTGCATGAGCAGGCTTGAAGGAGGATCCGGTATGTTGCGTCGCCAATTCAATCAATCTGCCTTGGGTGGCTTGGTTTTGGGCAGCCCTTTGCTGGCGCTGGCCCAGGGCAAGCCGCCTGCCGATGGCGCAGACTACATCAGCCTTGATCAGCCGGCGCCCACCGAAGGCGGACCGGGCAAGGTCGATGTGGTCGAGTTTTTTTGGTACAGCTGCCCGCATTGCAATGCCTTCGAGCCGCAGCTCGAAGCGTGGCTGGCCAAACTGCCCAAAAATGTCCATTTCCGCCGGGTTCCGGTGATGTTCCGGCCCAATTTCGAACCACAGCAGCGGCTGTTTTACGTGCTTGAGGCCATGGGTAAGCTGCCCGATTTGCACAAAAAGGTCTTTCACGCGATTCATGTTGAAAAGCAGACCCTTGATACGGCCGATCTGGTGGCCAACTGGGCCGCCAAGCAAGGCATTGATAAGGCCAAATTTGTCGAGCAGTACGGCTCTTTTCCGGTCGTGACCAAGGCGCGCCGGGCCACTCAGTTGCAGGAGCAATACAAGGTCGATGGAGTGCCTTCCCTGGGAATCGCGGGCAGGTATTTCACCTCGGGCTCCATGGCCGGCAACATGCAGCGGGCTCTGCAAGTCACCGATTACCTGATCGCCAAGGCAGCCAAAGGCAGCAAGGCCTGAGGGCTGCAGGCCGCCGCGCAAGGGGCCGGGTACCGGTGCCTGGTTTGGGGCCGTGTCGCAAAAGCCCCAAAGACATTTGCCAATTTTGGCGGCGGACGTGCGTGGGCTGGCTACAATCAGTCAACCAATTTGCAAGATTCATGCCTTACCCATGTCGCAGCGTTATTTTTCGATCCTGACGGTTGCGCTCTTTGCGGGTGTCTTGTCCTCGGCCTGGGCAGAAAAAGCCGATCGTCTGAAACCGATGAACGCCGAAGCCGATGCCATGCGGCACGACGATCTCAAGCAGCACACGCTCTTCACGGGCAACGTCATCATCACCAAGGGAACCACCTTGTTGCGTGCCGAGCGTGTGGAGGTCGTGCAGACGCCCGACGGCTATCAGAAAGCCACCCTCGTGGCCGCCCCGGGCAAAGTGGCCTTTTGGCGCACCAAGCGCGACGGGGTCGACGAGCATGTTGAGGCAGAGGCAGAGCTCATTGAGTACGACGGGCGCTCCGACACCGTGCAACTAACCCGCAAGGCGGTGCTCAGGCGTTTTGCCGGTGCGACCCTGGCCGACGAGACGTCTGGCGGCGTGATCCGGTACGACAACGCCCGTGAGCTGTTCACCGTCGACGGCGAGCCTCGCACTTTGGGCGGCACCGGCGGGCGCGTGCGTGCGCAGCTGTCGCCCCGTCAGCCGGCGACACCGGCCGCAGGAGGCGCACCTGCAGCGCCATCGGGCGGGCCAGCGCTGCGGCCCAGCCCAGCGCTCAGTCCGCAAAAATAAGTCCGATGCGTCCCATGGAACCCGCCGCCTCGCCCGCCGCCGTTGCGCCGGCGGGTCAAGCGGCCAGCGAACTCAGGGCCGAGGGGCTCAAGAAATCCTATGGCGGCCGCTTGGTGGTCGAAGACGTGTCGCTGTTGGTCAAAAGCGGCGAAGTGGTGGGCTTGCTCGGCCCCAATGGTGCGGGCAAGACCACATCTTTTTACATGATTGTGGGCCTGGTGCGCGCCGATGCCGGGCGGATCAGCATCGATGGGCAGGCGGTAGAGAACATGCCCATACACAAGCGCGCGCGCATGGGCTTGAGCTATTTGCCGCAGGAAGCTTCCATCTTTCGCAAGCTCACGGTGGAAGAAAACATCCGTGCGGTGCTGGAATTGCAGGTCGATGAGGCTGGCAAGCCCTTGGCGTCGCAGGAAATTGAGCGCCGCACGGATACGCTCTTGCACGACTTGCGGGTCGAGCATATCCGCAAGTCCGAGGCGCCAGCCTTGTCGGGTGGCGAGCGGCGCCGTGTAGAAATTGCCCGTGCGCTGGCCAGTCAACCGCGATTTATTTTGCTTGACGAACCCTTTGCCGGCATCGATCCGATTGCCGTGATCGAGATCCAGCGCATCGTTGGCTTTCTCAAGGCCCGTGGCATCGGCGTCTTGATCACCGACCACAACGTTCGTGAGACGCTGGGCATTTGCGATCACGCCTTCATCATCAGTCAAGGCCATGTGCTGGCCCAAGGCACGCCAGCGGAGATCGTCAACAACGCCGACGTGCGCCGGGTGTATCTGGGCGAGCATTTTCGGATGTGAAGATGACGGCCCCCACGCTCGTCACTTCGTGTACTTCGCTGCCTCGTCACTTCGTGTACTTCGCTGCCCCCCGAGGGGGCGCACGCCAGCTTGGGGCGGCCCGGCGCTGGCGAGCTGACGGCCCCCACGCTCGTCACTTCGTGTACTTCGCTGCCCCCCGAGGGGGCGCACGCCAGCTTGGGGCGGCCCGGCGCTGGCGAGCTGACGGCCCCCACGCTCGTCACTTCGTATACGTCGCTGCCCCCCGAGGGGGGGCTGGCCGGCTGGGTGGTGGCCGCATGAAACAGGGTCTGTCGCTACGGGTCTCGCAGCATCTGGCGCTGACGCCGCAGCTGCAGCAGTCCATTCGACTGTTGCAACTCTCTACCCTTGAGCTGAGCCAGGAAGTCGAGCAGATGCTCGATGAGAATCCTTTCTTGGAAGTGGCTGAGGAAGGTGCTGTGCGTGAGGACTTTGGTGTCGAGCAGGCCGATGCGCCGGTCAGCCAGGATGCGCGCGACCATGAAGCGGCGCAGGAGGCGCCCATGGTGCCAGATCTGCCGTCCTTGACCTCGTCTTCGGAGACGGCAGCTGCCGATGCGCCGAGTACCGAGCCCGATGCGGCGGCACCGCTCGAAGAAAGCTGGGAGGGCGATGGCTCGATCGAGACCGCACCCGACGACAGCGAGTGGGGCGGCGATGCGCCGGCGCGCAAGAACAATAGCGACGATGAGCAGGCCGATGCCATTGATTTGGCCCGCAGCCACGAGACACTGCAACAGCATTTGCACCGGCAGTCTCTGTCCTTGCGACTGTCGGACGAAGACCGCGCGGCATTGCACTTCTTGATCGAATCGCTCAACGATGACGGGTATCTCGAGGACAGCCTTGAAGATCTGGCAGCGGGCTTGGCCGGGGAGGATCTGGAAGAGTTCGAAGAGTTGCAGCAACGCTTCGGGGTCGCCTTGGGCCTGCTGCACAACATGGAGCCGGCCGGTGTCGGGGCGCGCGATCTGGCCGAGTGCCTGGGCTTGCAATTGCTCGACGAGCGCAACACCGAAGAAACCCGCGCCGCCATCGCGGTTTGCAAGCAGCCCATGGAGTTGCTGGCCAAGCGCGACGTCAAGCGGCTGGCTGTTGCCACAGGTCTGAGCGAGGCGTTGATCAAGGCGGCTATTGGCATCATCGGTCGGCTCGATCCCAAACCGGGTCGGCGCTTTGTCAACGTGGAGCGCAATCTGGTGGTGCCCGATGTCCTGGTGGTGAAGTCGGGCAGAGGCTTTAAGGTGTTGCTCAACAGCGACGTGATGCCCAAGCTGCGGGTGCATGACATTTACTCCAATGCGCTCAAGCAGCACAAGGGCCAGCAGGCCGGTGCCTTGCAACAGCGCTTACAAGAGGCGCGTTGGTTCATCAAGAACATTCAGCAGCGGTTTGAGACCATCTTGCGTGTCTCGACCGCCATCGTCGAGCGGCAGAAGAATTTTTTCACCCATGGCGAATTGGCCATGCGTCCGCTGGTCCTGCGTGAAATCGCTGACGAGCTGGGCCTGCACGAATCGACCATCTCGCGGGTGACCACAGCCAAATACATGAGCACGCCCTTTGGTACTTTCGAGCTCAAGTATTTCTTTGGTTCGGGGCTGGGCACCGAAACCGGTGGCAATGCCTCCAGTACAGCAGTGCGAGCACTCATCAAGCAGTTTGTCGCCGCTGAAAGCGCCGCCAAGCCGCTGAGCGATAACCAGATCTCCGACATGTTGCGTGAGCAAGGCATCGAGTGCGCCCGTCGCACGGTGGCCAAATACCGTGAGGCCCTGCGCATTGCCCCGGCCAACTTGCGAAAGACCCTGTGAACGCCCTGTCGCTGTTTCTGCCTTGCGCCGCCGGGGTGCAGGAGTATTTGGCCGCTGAAGTCCTGAAAATTACCGGCATTCCGTCGCGCGCTTGGCGAGCTGGCGTGGCCTTGCATGGTTCTTGGCGCGATGCGCTGGCCCTTAACCTGCGCAGCCGACTGGCACAGCGGGTCTTGGTGCAGTTGGCACAAAACGCCTATCGCAACGAGCAAGATCTCTACAACGCGGCGGGCAACGTGGCCTGGGAGCTTTGGTTCAGCCCCCAGCAAACCTTCAAGGTGGAGGTGACCGCGCAGCACAGCCCGCTTCAGAGCCTGAACTTTGCCACCTTGCGGATCAAGGACGCGATTGCCGACCGCTTCCGCGCCAAATTCAATGACCAGCGCCCCAGCGTGGAGACCCGCTGGCCCGACGTACGAATTTACGCGCACCTGACCACCGATTCGGTGACGCTGCACATCGACACCACGGGCGAGCCGCTGTTCAAGCGCGGCTGGCGCGAAGACAAAGGCGATGCACCGCTCAAAGAGACCCTGGCCGCTGCCATGATCGCAGCCAGCGGCTGGGAACAACAGTGCAAAGAGGGCGTGCCGCTGTACGACCCGTGCTGCGGCTCAGGGACCATCGTCGTTGAGGCGGCCCAGATCGCCTGCAACATGGCGCCCGGCTTGGCCCGACGCTTTGGTTTTGAAAAGCTGCACCCTTTTCAGGCCCATGTGTGGCAGGCGATGCGCCAGCAGGCGCAATCTGAAGTCATCGAGCCGACGGCGCCCGTCTTTGGCAGCGACGTCTCGTTTCGGATGGTCGACTTTGCCCAGCGCAATGCCGAGCGCGCTGGCGTGGCCCATGCTGTGCAGCTGCGCGGCGGCGATGCGTTGCAGCGCCCACCCCCAGCGACCGGCGGCGTCATGCTGCTCAACCCGCCTTACGGCGAGCGCATCGAGGTCTCGGGTGTGGCCGGCGCGCGGCCTGGGCAGCTACGGCGTGCCGAGCGTGCTCGCAACTCTGGCCCGACCGGGCCCAGGCCAGGAGCGGGTGGCGCTTGGCGCGGCGAGCCGGTCGACGCCCGATCGAATGCCGACTGTTCAGATTCGACCTGGTGGCCGGTTCTCTGCGCAAACCCCAAGCAACCGAGCCACCTGGTCCCGCGCCGCAGTGAGCCCGCCACCATCAGGCCTTTTGAGCTCGACGCGCCCAATCTCCCTGCCAACCATGGCGACCGCCTCAGGCCCATCCCTGACAACTGGGGCAGCTCCAAGCGCCCCGGAACCAACGCAAGATCACCTCAAGGCCTCAGCGCCCGTGGTGATCGACACCAACATCGTGCTCGATCTCCTGGTCTTTCATGACCCACGCTGCAGCGAACTGCGCGCTGCACTCGAAAGCGGCCGCCTGCACTGGCTGGCCACCGCACGCATGCGCGATGAACTCGAGCGCGTGATCGACTACCCCCAGCTCAAACCCCGCCTGGGTCATCACAAGCTGAGCGCAGAGACGGTACTGGCCGCCTTCGATGCATGGGTGAGCTTTTGCCCGGTCGCGCCCAAAGCCCCCTACACCTGCAAAGACCCCTACGACCAACAATTCATCGACCTCGCCGTGGCCCACCAGGCGGTGCTGCTGAGCAAAGACAAAGCGGTGCTGGTGATGCGCAAGCGCTTGCTCAAGCTCGGGGTTGCTTTGCAGTTGCCTGCGAGCGCGTGAGCGTGGGAGCTTGGTGCGTCGGTCATCTCTGAGCCGCTATCCTTCGGTGACGAAAGTCGGCGAAGTCCCTCGGACGCTTCAAAGCGAAGGATGGCCATAGGTGGCGACCAGAGGCAGTCACCGGCAATTCAAGCACCCGAGCCGGTGCCGACTCCGCCCCCAATCACAACAGCGGCGCCTGAACCTCATCCACCACCGCCACAGCCTTGCGTCGCCCTTCGCCGCTCGACCTGCCTTCCGCAACCGGTTGCAGCGCAAAGCTGCTTGCGCTGGCTCGGTGCCAGTAGTCGCGCCAGACGCCTTCGAGCTTGGCGTTGCTGCCCAGCAGGGCACCGGGCTTGAGGTGGACGATGAGTTGGCTCAGGGGGCGAACATCGGTGTCGTCCACGCGGCGCATGATGTGTTCGGTGCCGATCTGGCTGGGGTGATCGAGCCCGGCGGCTTGAACCAATTCTTGCAGCGCGTGCAGGGTGCTGTGGTGAAAATTGCGCACCCGCTCGGCCTTGTCGTCTGGCACCAGTGCGCGTTGGCGCAGTGGGTCCTGGGTGGTGACGCCGGTGGGGCAGTGGCCGGTGTGGCAGGTCTGGGCCTGGATGCAGCCCAGCGCCATCATGAAGCCGCGTGCGGCGTTGCACCAGTCTGCGCCCAGAGCCATGAAGCGTGCAATGTCAAAGGCACTCGTGACTTTGCCGGCCGCACCGATGCGGATGCGGTCGCGAAGCCCCGCACCCACCAAAGTGTTGTGCACCAGCAGCAGGCCTTCTTGCACCGGGGTGCCCACATGGTCGGTGAATTCCACCGGTGCGGCGCCGGTGCCGCCTTCGGCGCCATCGACCACAATGAAGTCGGGCGTGATGCCGGTCTCGATCATGGCTTTGACCATGGCAAACCATTCCCAGGCGTGGCCGATGCACAGCTTGAAGCCGGTGGGCTTGCCTCCCGAGAGCTCGCGCAAGCGGGCGATGAAGAGCATCATTTCCACCGGCGTTGAAAACGCGCTGTGCGCAGCCGGCGAGACGCAGGTCACGCCCACCGGCACGCCACGCGCCTCGGCGATTTCCGGCGTGACCTTGGCTCCCGGCAGCACGCCGCCGTGGCCAGGCTTTGCGCCCTGGCTCATTTTGAGTTCGATCATCTTGACCTGCGGGTGGCATGCGTTTTCTGCAAAGCGCTCGGCACTGAAGCTGCCGTCTGGGTTGCGGCAGCCAAAATAGCCGGAGCCAATCTCCCAGATCAGGTCGCCGCCATGTTCACGGTGGTGTCGCGAGATCGAGCCTTCGCCGGTGTCGTGGGCAAAGCCGCCCATCATCGCGCCCTTGTTCAGCGCCAAGATCGCGTTGGCCGAGAGCGAACCAAAGCTCATGGCCGAGATGTTGAACACGCTGGCCGCATAGGGGGCGGTGCACGGCGACTTTGATGCAGAGGGCTGCCCCGGCTGGCCACCGATCCATACGCGAAAGTTGGCATCCGCCAGCTTCGTGGGCTGCAGCGAGTGGTTGATCCACTCGTAGCCTTGCTGTCCGACATCAAGCTGGGTGCCAAACGGCCGATTGTCTGGCGCGCCCTTGGCCCTTTGATAAACCAGCGAGCGCTGCGCCCGCGAGAACGGTGCCGCCTCGCGGTCGCTTTCAATGAAGTATTGCCGGATCTCGGGTCGAATGAATTCGAGCAAAAACCGCAGGTGCCCGATCACCGGGTAGTTGCGTGTGACCGCGTGGTGTGTTTGCGCCAGGTCGGCCACGCCGCGCAGTGTCAGCAAGGACGAAATCACGAACACCCATCCACCTTCTCGCCAGAGTAGCATGCTCAAAAGCGATCCTGCCGTGAGCAAGATGCAGGCAGTCAATACCCAGTAGCGAACGGGCAATACGTCATCGAAGCGATGGAGCATGGCGATCCTTTCCTTTAGGCCCGGTCATTTTGTGCCACAAAAGTGGCGTTGGCTAGAAGGGCCAGCCCCAACCCGCTAGCCGTGTGGCGCGGCCTTGACAAAACCGCCGCCTTGGTAGATCACGGCTGGATCGTGTTTGTCGATCACCGGTTGTCTGGCTTCTACTGCCGCACGAAAAATGTCTGAGGTGTCCTGTGGCCGAAAGCCGATGTGGCGGGCATGCGTGTTGTCATACCAGGAGGCCTGGTTGTCGGAGGTGCCATAGATGATGCTGTGTCCGACCACGGGCGCAGTCAGCGCCGCCAACACCAGCCGCTCGAGGTCGTCGTAGCTCAGCCAGGTCGCCAGCATGCGCCGGTCCCGGGGCTCCGGGAAGGACGAGCCGATGCGGATGCTGACCGTCTCGATCCCCCAGCGGTCCCAGTAGAGCTGGGCCACGTCTTCGCCGAAAGCCTTGGACAGGCCATAAAAGCCATCGGGGCGAGGCGGCGACTTCGCGTCAACCACCTGATCTTGTCGATAAAAACCCATCACATGGTTGGAGCTGGCAAAGACGATGCGACCCACGCCATGCTTGCGCGCGGCCTCATAAAGGTTGACCACGCCCATGATGTTGCCCGCCAAAATCGGCTCCCAGGGTTGCTCGGTCGACACCCCTCCCAGGTGCACAACCGCGCTGACCCCTTCTAGCAGCTTCATCACAGCCTGAGCGTCTTGCAGTGCGCAGGGTACGATTTCCTCGCCGCTTGACGCTTGCTCTGGTTGCAGCGTATTGATGTCGCTCAGACGCAAGCTGTTGCAATACGCTTTGAGGCGGGGGCGCAGTTCGCGCCCGAGCCCGCCGGCCGCGCCTGTGAGCAGCAGTCGTTCAAAACGCAGAGGGGTAGCGGGTGTTTGAAGCATTGCGCAGCCTCAGGCTTTCTTAAAGCGTGCGGCCAGTGCCGTGGCGCTGTCGCGCAGCAGGTTCTGGTCGGCCCCGACGGCCACAAACAGACCGCCCATTTCAATGAAATGATGGGCCAGCGCTTCGTCGCCGATCAAAATACCGGGGGCTTTGCCGCAAGCGCGTATGCGCTTGAAGGCATCGTCAACCGCCGCCACCACCTCGGGGTGTTTCGGATTGCCCAGATGGCCCATGTCGGCTGACAGATCGCCGGGGCCAATAAAGACGCCATCGACGCCGTCGATGTTGGCAATTTCTTCCAGGTGTCTGAGGCCTTCTATGGTTTCGATCTGCAGCAGAAGGCAAATTTCTTCTGAGCAGCGTTTGGCATAGTCCTTGATGCGGCCATAGCCGCTGGCCCGGGGTGCTCCGGCATAGCCGCGCACGCCGTGCGGCGGGTAGCGGGTGTAGGCCACCGCGTGACGCGCCTCTTCGGCGTTCTGGATGTACGGCACGACCAGCGTCTGCGCGCCCACGTCAAGCAGGCGCTTGAAGGTCACCATGTCGTTCCACGGCGGGCGCACGATGGGCATGGTGGGGCTGTCCTTGAGCGCCTGAAGCTGGCTCAGGATGTGGGGCAGCTCATTGGGCGAATGCTCCATGTCCAGCACGATCCAGTCAAAGCCGCACTGGCCCAGGATCTCGGTGCTGATGGGGCTGCACAGGTGCGACCAAAGGCCGATTTGTGGTCGTCCTTCCTTGAGAGCGCGCTTGAAGTGATTGATGGGCAGGTCCATGGGTGTCTCCTCTTGTCCTCTTGTTTAGGGCTGGGTGATCAGCACCGCGCGAAAGTCGTTGATGTTGGTCAGCGTGGGCCCGGTGATCACGGCGTCGCCCAGTGCGCTGAAAAAACCGTGGCCATCGTTGTTGTCCAGGTGGCTCGTCGCTCGCATGCCCAGGGCGCGTGCGCGCTCGAGTGCATCGGGCGTCAAGAGGGCACCTGCAATTTCTTCGATGCCGTCCACGCCATCCGTGTCACCCGCCAGTGCCCAGATGCCGGGTGCGCCTTTGAGTGCCACGCCCAGGGCCAGCAAAAACTCCACGTTGCGCCCGCCCCGGCCCTGGCCGCGCACGGTGACCGTGGTCTCGCCGCCCGAAAGCAAAACGCAGGGCGCGCCCAGGGGCTGGCCATGAGTGGCCACTTGCTGCGCGATGCCTGCCATCACCCGGCCGACCTCGCGCGCCTCGCCTTCCAGGCTGTCGCCCAGGATGCACACGCCCAAGCCGGCCGCGCGCGCCACCTTGGCGGCCGCTTCCAGGCCGATCTGCGGTGAGCTGATCAGGCGTGTTTCGCAGCGCACCAGGCGAGGGTCTGCGGGCTTGAGGGTCTCGCCCTGGCCGCTTTCGAGCAACTGACGGGCAGCGTCCGGTATCTGGATGCGGTAGCGCTCCAATATGGCAAGCGCATCGGCGCACGTGCTAGCGTCTGCTACGGTGGGACCCGAGGCAATGTCACTCAGCTGGTCGCCGGGCACGTCGGAAATCACAAGCGTCAGCACCCTGGCTGGGTGACAAAGCGCCGCCAGGCGACCCCCTTTGATGGTCGAGAGGTGCCGGCGCACGCAGTTCATCTCGCCGATTGACGCCCCACTCTTGAGCAGCTGTGCGTTGATGTCCTGCTTGTCGGCCAGCGTCAGGCCTGCTGCCGGAGCGGGCAGCAGGGCCGAGCCGCCACCGGAGATCAGGCACAGCACCAGGTCGTCCTCGCAAAGCCCCTGCACAAAGGCCTTGATCCGCTCGGCCGCCTTCAGGCCCGCCGCGTCGGGCACCGGATGCGCGGCCTCGATGATTTCAATGCGCTGGCAGGTCACGCTGTATCCATAACGCGTGACCACCAGCCCGCAGAGTTTGTCCGCGGGGCCAGTCCAATGGCCTTCCACCGCACGGGCCATGGCCGCCGATGCCTTGCCCGCGCCGACCACCACCAGTCGTCCTTTGATTTGCGCCGGATCAGGCAGGTGCGGTGGCACCGCCACGGCCGGCTGAGCCGATGCAATGGCGGCGTCGAACAGGTCGCGCAGGATCTGGCGGGGCGTCATGTACGCCTCAGTTTTTCACGCCGTGGGGTTCTCACGTCAGCCCTGCGCAACCTGAAAGTTGCCTGCAATTTCCAGTGCCCTCACCAAGCTGGAGTGATCGAGCTGGGCGCCGCCGTTGGCCGCGCAGCTGTTCATCAGTTGCAGGGCGCTGGCGGTGTGCGGCAGCGACAGTCCCAGGGCGTTGGCGCCTTCGAGCGCGAGCTTGAGGTCTTTTTGGTGCAGTTCAATTCGAAAGCCAGGGTTGAAGGTGCGCTTGATCATGCGCTCGCCGTGGACCTCCAGGATGCGGCTGGCAGCAAAGCCTCCCATGAGTGCCTGGCGCACCTTGGCCGGATCGGCGCCAGCCTTGGCCGCGAACAGCAGAGCCTCACCCACGGCCTCGATGTTGAGCGCCACGATGATCTGGTTGGCCACCTTGCAGGTCTGGCCGTCGCCCACACCGCCGACCAGCGTGATGTTTTTGCCCATGAGCTCGAACAGCGGCTTGACCTTGGCAAACGACGCCACGGTGGCGCCGACCATGATGGTCAGGCTCGCGGCCTTGGCGCCCACCTCGCCGCCGGAGACCGGCGCGTCCAGGTAGTCGCAGCCCAGGGCCTGGATGCGCCCGGCGAACTTCTTGGTGGCGATTGGCGAAATGGAACTCATGTCGACCACGGCCTTGCCTTTGGTCAAGCCCTTGACCACGCCGTTCTCGCCGAAGAGGACTTCTTCCACATGCGGCGTATCGGGCACCATGGTGAAGATGATGTCTGCGTGTTGCGCGACCTCCGACGCGGTTTTGCAGGCTTTGGCGCCGGCATCGAGCAGGCCTTGCGGCACGCCGCTGCGTGATTGCGCAAACAGCTCGTGGCCGGCGGCCATCAGGTGTCCTGCCATGGGTGCGCCCATGATTCCGAGTCCGATGAATCCGAGTTTCATGTGTCTGTCCTTGTG
Organism: Comamonadaceae bacterium; assembly: GCA_021299555.1. GTDB lineage: Bacteria > Pseudomonadota > Gammaproteobacteria > Burkholderiales > Burkholderiaceae_C > Polaromonas. Next base: position 8,547 of record JAJTGH010000042.1, on the reverse strand, counting down.
TTTGGCCCCGGTGCTCAACGCACCATGCAGGGCATCTTGTTGTTGAATTTCCAGCCGGGGATCAGGTACTGCATCGCGATCGCGTCGTCGCGCGCTCCAAGCCCATGCTGCTGGTACAGGGCGTTGGCCTTCATCACTGCGTCCATGTCGAGCTCGATACCCAGGCCGGGTTTTTTGGGCACGTCGACATGGCCGCCGCGTATTTGCAGGGGCTCCTGGGTCAGGAACTGGCCATCTTGCCAGATCCAGTGGGTGTCGATGGCGGTCACCTTGCCCGGTGCTGCGGCCGCGCAGTGGGTGAACATGGCCAGCGACACGTCGAAATGGTTGTTCGAATGCGAGCCCCAGGTCAGGCCGTGCATCTGGCACAACTGCGCTACGCGCACCGAGCCTTGCAGCGTCCAGAAGTGCGGGTCGGCCAGCGGGATGTCCACCGACTGCAGCGCGATGCTGTGGGCCATTTCGCGCCAGTCGGTGGCCACCATGTTGGTGGCCGTGGGCAGGCCGGTGGCGCGTCGAAATTCCGCCATGACCTCGCGTCCGGAGAACACGCCTTCGGCCCCGCACGGATCTTCGGCATAGGCCAGTGTTCCATGCAGGTCGCGCAGCAGGCGTACCGCATCTTTGAGCAGCCAGCCGCCGTTGGGGTCGAGCGTGACGCGCGCCTGCGCAAAGCGTTCGTGCAAGGCGCAGATGGCCTCGACCTCTTGCTCACCGCGCAGCACGCCGCCCTTGAGCTTGAAGTCCTGGAAGCCGTAACGCGTCTGCGCGGCCTCGGCCAGACGCACTACCGCTTCGGGTGTAATCGCTTCCTCGTGGCGCAGGCGCAGCCAGTCGTCGTCTGCATCGGGCTCGCTGCGGTAGGCCAGGTCGGTTTTCTTGCGATCGGCCACGTAAAACAGGTAGCCCAGCATCTGCACCCGCTCGCGCTGCTGGCCTTCGCCGAGCAGGGCGCACAGCGGCACGCCCAGATGCTGGCCAAGCAGGTCCAGCAAGGCGCTTTCCACTGCGGTCACGGCGTGGATGGCCACGCGCAGGTCAAAGGTTTGCTGGCCGCGTCCGCCGCTGTCGCGGTCTGCAAATCGCCGGCGCATGGCATTGAGCAAGGCGTTGTACTGTCCGATGGGCTGGCCCTCGATCAGAGGTCGCGCGTCTTCCAGCGTTTGCCGGATTTTTTCGCCCCCGGGCACTTCGCCCACGCCGCTGTGGCCGCTCGAGTCTGTGATCAGGACCAGGTTGCGGGTGAAAAACGGTCCATGGGCGCCGCTGAGGTTGAGCAGCATGCCGTCTTGGCCGGCCACGGGGATGACCTGCATGCGCTGCACGAGGGGGGTGGAGGAGGTCATGGGAAATACATCAAGTAAGACATCGTACAACTAAGCCGGGTCTGTTTGAGTGCGTGAAAACCCGGGCGGACGCGTGCCATGGGGCGCTCAGGCGGTGCTGGGATCGCTGCGCCTGAGCCGATCCCGGCTGTTGGAGAGGTGGGTGCGCATGGCGGCGCGGGCGGCCTCCACGTCCTGGGCGGCGATTGCGTTGTAGATGCTTTCGTGCTCCTGGTTGACGCGCCTGAGGTAGTTTTGGCGTTCTGGGCTCGTCGACAGCATGCCCCTGATGCGGGCGCGCGGAATCACGCCAGCGCCCAGCGAATGCATCAGGTCGGGGAAGTGGTGGTTTTGCGTTGCGCGGGCAATGGATTGGTGGAACTGCTGGTCGGCGGCCACCGCGTCAGCGCCCTCTTCCAGGGCGACGTTGAAGCCATCCAGGGCATTTCGCATCTCCCCCAGATCGGCGCTGGTACGCCGCACCGCAGCCAGCGCAGCAGCCTCGGTCTCGATGCTGATTCGAAATTCCAGCAGCGCGATCACTTCGCGCAGCGTGCCCATGTGCTCGGCATCGATGCGAAAAGAGGGGTGTTCGCTTTTGGGCAGCACGAAGGTGCCCACGCCGTGACGCGTGTCCACCCGGCCGCTGGCCTGAAGTCTGGAGATGGCTTCGCGCACCACGGTGCGGCTCACGCCGAAATCCTTCATGATGGCCGCCTCGGTGGGCAACTTGTCTCCCGCCTTGAGTTGGCCGCTGCGGATCTGCTCCGTCACGGCCGTCACCAGTTGAATGGCCAGGCCGCCGGGCTTTCGCAGGGTGTGGGTGCTTGAATCCATGGGAAATCCCTAGCAGTTTGGGCGAAAGGATCGTGGATAATAAGGCGTTAATTGTACGACAACCGATGACTCGGCGCTACAATTTTGTCACGGCCTATAGGCCGGTTCCATCCTCACAGGAGACATTCATGACTCTTCGCCGTCAATTGCTTTCTTCCACCGCTGCCGCCGTGCTGGCCCTGTCCTTCGTCGCTCCGGCCTCGGCCCAGACCGTGCTCAAGGCCTCTGATGTGCACCCCGCCGGCTATCCGAACGTGGTGGCCATCGAGAATTTGGGCAAGAAACTGGAGGCAGCAACCTCCGGCCGCTACAAGCTGCAGATGTTCGCCGGCGGCGTGCTGGGCTCTGAAAAGGAAGTGGTCGAGCAGACCCAGATCGGCGCGATCCAGATTGCCCGCATCTCTTTGGGCATCCTGGGTCCGGTGGTGCCGGATGTCAATGTGTTCAACATGCCCTTCGTGTTCCGTGATGAAGCGCACATGCGCGCCGTGATCGACGGTCCTGTGGGC
>JAJTGH010000042.1:0-5813 GCA_021299555.1 Comamonadaceae bacterium | reverse complement strand
TGGACAAGATCACCAACAGCCCGGCCCGGCTGGTGGCGCTGGGCTGGATGGACAGCGGTTCGCGCAGCCTCTACACCAAGAAGGAGATCAAGTCACCGGCCGACCTCAAGGGACTGAAGATCCGCGTGATGGGCAACCCCCTGTTCGTGGAAACCATGAATGCCATGGGCGGCAACGGCATCACCATGGGCCACAACGACACCTACAGCGCTCTGCAGACCGGCGTGGTCGACGGCGCGGAAAACAATCCGCCCACCCTGTTCACGGCCAACCACTACTCAACCGGCGTGAAGTTCTACACCCAGACCACGCACCTGATCATTCCCGAGATCTTCGTGATGTCCAAGGTCGCCTGGGACAAAATGAGCCGGGACGATCAGGCCAGCTTGATGAAGTTTGCCCGCGAGGCGCAGATGGAGCAGCGTGCCCTGTGGGACAAGAGCGTGGCCGAGTATTCGGGCAAGCTGCAGGCTGCCGGCATCCAGTTCCGCACCATCGACAAAAAGCCCTTCTATGACGCTACGGCTCCGGTGCGCGCCAAGTACGGCAGCCAGTATGCAGAGCTGATCAAGAGGATCGAGGCGGTTCGCTGAGAAAGTGTCCGAGGCAGCAGGCAGCCGACCTGGGAGCGAGCGGGTGCGTTTGCGCTCAATACAGCGTGAACGCACCCTGGCTTTTGTTTGATCGAACGGATTTCGAGTATGCAGGTTCTCTTTGACCGCCTGTACCTGTTGTGCATCTGGATTTCAGGCCTGTCCATTGCCTTGATGAGTCTGATCATCCCCTGGGGTGTGTTCACGCGTTATGTGCTGGGCACGGGCTCGAACTGGCCCGAACCTGTGGCCGTTCTGCTCATGGTCACCTTCACTTTCATGGGCGCCGCGGCCAGCTACCGCGCGGGCGCGCACATTGCAGTGGGCATACTCACCGATCGCCTGCCGACTGGTGTTCAAAAGCTCTGCGCGTCCTTGGTGCACTTTTTGATGGCGGGCATTTGCATCTTCGTGATGGTCTGGGGCGCCAAGCTCGTTCAGGGCACCATGGGTCAGACGCTGGCCGATCTGCCCTGGCTACCGGTCGGCTGGACCTACCTTCCCCTGCCCCTGGGGTCTTTCATCACGCTGCTCTTCGTGGTGGAACTCTTGATCTGGGGGCCGGCGCACCAGCGGGCAGTGGTGGTCTTCGACCATGAAGGTTCGCATTCGGTGGAGGCGAACTGATCATGGATGGCTTGATACTCATTGGCAGCTTCATCCTCTTGATGCTCTTGGGCATGCCTGTGGCGTACGCCCTGGGCCTGTCGGCCCTGATCGGCGCCATGTGGATCGACCTGCCGCTCGACGCGGTGATGATCCAGATGGCCAGCGGTGTGAACAAGTTCTCTCTCCTGGCGATCCCTTGCTTCGTGCTGGCCGGCGCCATCATGGCCGAGGGCGGCATGTCGCGCCGTCTCGTGGCCTTTGCTGGTGTGCTCATCGGCTTCGTGCGCGGCGGGCTGTCGCTGGTGAATATCTTGGCGTCTACTTTCTTCGGCGCCATCTCTGGCTCTTCCGTGGCCGACACGGCCTCCATCGGCTCGGTGCTGATCCCGGAGATGGAGAAAAAGGGCTATCCGCGGCCCTTCTCCACCGCTGTGACGGTCAGCGGCTCGGTGCAGGCCATCCTGATCCCGCCCAGCCACAACGCCGTCATCTATTCGATGGCCGCGGGTGGCTCGGTCTCGGTGGCGGCATTGTTCATGGCCGGCGTGTTCCCGGGGCTGCTTCTGGGTCTGAGCCTGGCGATCTATTGCCTGTACGCGGCACGCCGCGAGAACTACCCCAAGGGCCGCGTCATCCCCTTGCGCGAGGCGCTCAAGATCTGTGGCGAGGCCATGTGGGGTTTGGCCACCATGGGCATCATCCTGGGCGGTATTCTCAGCGGCGTATTCACGGCCACCGAGTCCGCATCGATTGCCGTGGTCTGGGCATTCTTCGTGACCATGTTCATCTACCGCGACTACAAGTGGCGCGACCTGCCCAAGCTGATGCACCGCACCGTCAAGACCGTGACCATCGTCATGATCCTGATCGGCTTTGCGGCGAGCTTTGGCTACATCATGACCCTGATGCAGATCCCCATGAAGATCACCGCCGTGTTCACGGCGCTCAGCTCTGAGCCCTGGGTGATCCTGGCCTGCATCAACCTCATGCTTCTGGTGCTGGGCACCCTGATGGACATGGCACCGCTGATCCTGATCCTCACGCCCATCCTGATGCCGGTCATCAAGACCATTGGTGTGGACCCGGTGCATTTCGGCATGATCATGATGGTCAACCTGGGCATCGGCCTGATCACCCCGCCGGTGGGGGCCGTGCTGTTTGTCGGCAGTGCGGTGGCTAAGCTCAGGATCGAGCAGGTGGTCATTGCGATGAAGCCTTTCTTTGTGATCCTGCTGCTGGTGCTGATGATGGTCACCTACGTGCCGCAGATCTCGCTTTGGCTGCCGCGCGCCATGGGCTTGTGAGGTCCGCATGAGCTTGCCGGTGGTGCTGCTCACCCATCCGAGGGAGCGTCTGGCCACGTATTTCGGCGAGCAGGCGCTGGAGCAATTGAGGCAGGTGGCCAGCGTCAGACTGAACCCCGATGCACACGACTGGTCGACGGCCGAACTGATCGAGGCCGCCCGGGGCTGCGACGTCCTCATTGCCTACCGGCAGACCCCGCTCGATGCGGATTTTTTCGCGGCCGTGCCCGACTTGGTTGCCGCGGTGCGCTGTGCCATGGACATCCGCACGATCGATGTGCAAGCTGCGAGCCACCACGGCGTGTTGGTCACCCGGGCCAGCGCTGGCTTCGGTCCGGCGGTGGCAGAGTGGGTGATCGGTGTGATGATCAGCCTGAGCCGGCACATCGCTACCGATACCGCCTCTTACTGGCAGGGGCGTGCCGTACAGCCCCGCATGGGCCTCGAGCTGCGAGGGGCTTGCGTGGGCATCATCGGCTACGGCGAGATTGGCCGACGGGTGGCGGCCCTGGCTCAGGCTTTCGGCATGCGGGTGTGCATCCATGACCCCCACGTGGTGCCTCAAGATGAGGCCATCGAATCCATGGAACTGATGCAGCTGCTGGCCTGCGCGGACCATGTGGTGTGCCTTGCCCCGGCCACGCCGGCCACCGAGAACCTGATCGATGCCCGGGCGCTGGCTCGCATGAAGCCCTCGGCGTATTTCATCAATGCGGCGCGCGGCCAGTTGGTCGATGACCAGGCCCTGCTGCAGGCCCTTGAACAAGGCCGCATTGCTGGCGCTGCGCTGGACGTGGGGCGCGAAGCCGACCAGATGCCCTCACCTGCCCTGGCGCGGCATCCCAAGGTGATCGCCACCCCCCATGTGGGTGGGCTCACGCCCCAGGCCATCGGTCATCAGGCGCTCGAGACAGTGGCCCAGACCGTGCACATCCTTGAAGGTCGCGTGCCGCCTGGGGCGGTCAACCCGCAGCATGCCCGCCGTCTGGCTGGCCGAGCCGCCCGATGATGCGCCGCGACTTCGTGCCGCCAGCCGGGGCGTGCGACTGTCACATCCATGCCTACGACGACGCATTTGCGCTGGCTCCCACCGCCACCTTCAAACCGCCGCACGCACCCATTTGCGCTTACCAGCGGGAGCAGGAGCTGCTGGGATTGTCCCGCGTGGTCGTGGTGCAGCCGACGGGCTACGGCTTTGATAACCGATGCACTTTGGCGGCGTTGGCCGCCTTGCCCGGTCGTGCGCGCGGCGTGGCCATGGTCCCGACCACGGTGAGTCAGGGGCAGCTGTCGCAGTTGCACCAAGCGGGCATGCGCGGCGTTCGCCTGATGATGCTGGCCGGCGGTTTGCTCGGGTGGGACGCCTTGGCGCCCATGGCTGAACGCGTCAAAGCTTTTGGCTGGCACCTGAACCTGCAGTTTGATGGCCGCGAGTTCGTGCAACGCCTGCCCCTGCTGCTTGGCCTGGACGTGCCATTGGTGCTCGACCACACTGGAAAGTTCCTGGTGCCACCGGCCGTGCAGGACCCAGCGTTCCAGGCCCTGTGCCGCTTGCTGGACACGGGGCGCGTCTGGGTCAAGCTGTCTGCGCCCTATGAGACCTCACGCGCAGGCCCGCCCAACTACGAAGACGTGGCTGTGCTGGCGCGCCATCTGGCGGCGCGCTATCCTGAGCGCTGTCTGTGGGCCAGCAATTGGCCTCACCCGAACCAGCATCCTGTGCCGTCCACTGCGACCCTGCTTGGGCTGCTGCCGGCATGGGTGGCCCGGGAGGCCGATCTGCAGCGCATCCTGGTCGACAACCCGGCCGAGCTTTACGATTTTGGTGCCTGAGCCGGGGTGCCGGGCCCCCTTGCACCATTGTTTGGACAATCTGTACCCATGGCCCATGTCTACGTCTCCAATGCCGACAGCGGCGACATCACGGTCTTGCGCATGGACGCTGCAGGCGTCCTGAGCCTGCAAGGACAGCAGCGCCTGGGCGGCAACCTCATGCCCATGGCGCTGCACCCGACCGGCAAGATGCTTTATGTGGCGCGACGAACCGATCCAATGGCCTTGATCAGCCTGGCCATTGACCCGGTCAGCGGGGATCTGCACCCGCGTGCCGAGGCCTCTTTGCCAGCGAGCATGGCCTATGTGAGCACCGACCGCTCGGGGCGATTTCTTTTTGCCGCTTCCTATCCGCAGCACAAACTCACTGTCAGCCCCATTGCCGAGGACGGTACCGTAGGCGCCGTGGTTCAGGTCGTCAACACGGGCCCAAATGCCCATGCGGTCGCGCCGACGCCGTCCAACCGTCACGTGCTGGCCACCAGCCTGGGAGGCGGTAGCCTCTTGGTTTTCGGTTTCGATGCCGCCAGTGGACGACTGAGCCCCGCCGGGCATTGGCAGGCGCGCTCTGGTGCCGGCCCCCGGCACTTTCGCTTCGATCCTCGGGGGCGCTTTGTGTACCTGCTCAACGAACTCGATGGCAGCCTTGATGTTTTGGCTTGGGACCAAGCGCATGCCCGCCTGTCGCATGTACAGACGGTGGATACCTTGCCGCCCGGCTTTGCTGGCAAGCCCTGGGCAGCTGACCTGCAGCTCACGCCCGATGGACGACATCTTTACAGCAGCGAGCGCACGTCCAGCACCCTGGCGCACTTCGCGGTGGATGCCGTCACCGGCCGGTTGACCGCAGCGGGCCACACGCAGGTCGAGGCGCAGCCCCGTGGCTTTGCCATCGATCCCAGCGGTCGCCACCTGCTCGTTGCCGGTCAGCTCTCGCACCACCTGAGCCGCCTGCTGATCGACCCGCACAACGCAAGCCTGACTATGGCCCAGCGCATCGCGGTGGGGCAGGGCCCCAACTGGGTGGAGATCCTGCCATGAACCAAGCTTGCTTTTCGCCGCCTCGCATACTGCGCATGCACGTGCAAGACAACGTGGCCATCGTGGCCAACGACGGCGGGCTGCCCCCTGGCACCGTGCTGCCCGAAGGCCTGCCTGGCGCCGGCCTGGTGCTGCGAGACAAAGTCCCGCAAGGTCACAAGGTCGCGCTGGCCGACATCGCCGCTGGCCAGGCCGTGCTGCGCTACAACGTGCCCATTGGCTACGCGGTGAAGGCCATCGCTGCCGGCAGTTGGGTGCATGAGCGTTTGCTGCAGATGCCCTCGGCCCGAGCGTTCGAAGGCTTGCCTCTGGCCACAGTGCGCGCCGCAGAGATGGCGCCGCTGGAGGGCTACACCTTTGAGGGCTATGTCAATGCAGACGGCTCGGTGGGCACGCGCAATCTGCTGGCCATTACCACCACGGTGCAGTGTGT
>JAJTGH010000207.1 GCA_021299555.1 Comamonadaceae bacterium | reverse complement strand
GACCATGTACTTGAAGTACTCGACGTGGCCGCCCTGGTAGGAGCTGATGGCAATGCCTTGCACGTCTTCTTGCAGGGCCGCCGTGACCACCTCGTCGACGCTGCGGTTGTGACCCAGGTGAATCACCTCGGCGCCCATGCCCTGCAGGATGCGCCGCATGATGTTGATGGCGGCGTCGTGCCCGTCAAAAAGGCTCGCTGCGGTGACGAAACGCACCTTGTGCGTGGGACGGTATTCAGCCAGGGCCTTGAATTCGGCGGACAGGTCGGTCATGGGGGTCTCCTGAACCCGCCAGCATAGTTGACGTTTACGTCAACGTCAATTCGCGAAAGGTTCTCGCGCACGAAGAGAAAAGGCGCCCCGAAGGACGCCTTTTTGAGGGAGGGTGCGGTTCGACTTAGCGACCGTACAGCACCTGCGGCAGCCACATGCCGATTGCTGGGAAGTTGTACAGCAGCACGATTGCCACCACCTGGATCCCCATGAAGGGCAGCATGCCCGCGAAGATCTGGTTGAGGGTCACGTGCGGCGGGCTCACCCCCTTGAGGTAGAAGGCTGCCATCGCCACCGGTGGGCTCAGGAATGCGGTCTGCAGGTTCAGGGCGACCAGCAGGCCGAAGAACAGCGGATCGACCCCGAAGTTATCCAGCAAGGGGATGAAGATCGGCATGAAGATCACGATGATCTCGGTCCACTCCAGCGGCCAGCCCAGGATGAAGATGATCACCTGGGACAGGATCAGGAACTGGGTCTTGGTGAGGTTCATGGACATCACCCACTTCTCGACCAGATCCTGGCCTCCCAGCAGGGCGAAGGCGGCCGAGAAGATCGCGCTGCCCACAAACAACCAGCACACCATCGCGCTGGTCTTGGCGGTCAGCAGCACCGATTCCTTGACGGCCACTTCCAGTTTCGCCTGGCGATAGGCCAGGATGGCCCATAGCAGCACGCCGACTGCGCCGGCGGTACCGAGCAGCATCGGCACCGGCGGAATGCCAGCGCCCTGGTCCTTCAGGATGAACCAGACGATCGACGCGAGCGCGGGCGCCCACAGCAGCAGCCACAGAGCAAAGATGCCGCCGCGGCCGGCAGCGTGCTTGTTGATCACGCCATAGATGGCCGCCAACAGATAGCCGCCAAAGGCGCCCACTGCCGCCGCCTCGGTGGGCGTGGCCAGACCCATCACGATGGAGCCCAGAACCGAGAGGATCAGGACCACCAGCGGGAAGAAGCTCGCCAGCAGCATCTTGAAGATTTCGAGACGCTGGAAGGTCAGCAGCGCATACAGGGCCGCCAGCGCGATCGCACCGACGCCCACGCCGATCCAGTAACCCGTGGTGGCTGGCGTGCGCTCCGGCGCCGCCGCGGGGGCCGCGGTCGTGGCGGTGGCCGCGCCGGGTTCCTTGACGCCGCTGTCCGCAGTGGCGGCTGTACCGGGAGGCTCTTTCACGCCCGAGTCGGCGCTGGGGGGCTCCTTGACACCACCGTCCGCACCCGGCGGCTCTTTCACGCCGGAATCAGCGCCCGGGGGCTCTTTCACGCCCGAATCTGCACCGGGGGGTTCTTTGACGCCGCTGCCTGCGGCCGGCGGCTCGGCCAGCCCGCCCGCAGAGGCCTGCTGTTCATTCGGAGCCTCTTCCTGGCCCGACGGTGCCATCGTCGGCACCTCGACGACTTCCGCGGGGCGGGTGTTCATGTGCCAGGCCAAGCCCGCCACCAAAAGGAACACGATGGCCGGCATCAGCACGACACTCAGCTGGCGGCGCAGAAAGCCGGGCTCGGCGTTGGCCACGCGGCCGCCACGCAGCAGTCCGGGCAGGGCCAAGTTAGAGACGCCTTGCGAGATCCGCTCCAGCGGCGCCGGCAGCGGCACGAAGCGCTGTTCGGCGGAAAGCGGCGGCATCAGGTTTGGCTTGATCTTGGCCAGGACGATCACGTACAGCACGTACAGACCTGCCAGCATCAGCCCCGGGAAGAAGGCACCCGCGTACAACTGCACGACCGACACACCGGCCGTTGCGCCGTACACGATCAGCATCACCGAGGGCGGGATCAGGATGCCCAGGCAGCCACCGGCGGTGATGGCGCCCGCCGACACCTTGATGTCGTAGCCGCCCTTGAGCATTTGCGGCAAGGCCAGCAGGCCCATGAGCGTGACCACTGCGCCGACGATGCCGGTCGCGGTGGCGAACACCGCGCAGGTAAAGAGCGTGGCCACGGCCAGTGAGCCGGGTACACGCGCGAGCGCCAGGTGCAGGCTGCGGAACAACTTGTCGATCAGGTTGGCCCGCTCGACCAGATACCCCATGAACACGAACAGGGGGATCGAGATCAGGACGTCATTGCCCATGACCTTGAAGGCCGACTGCACCATCAGCGTGAGCGTCTTGCCGGTGTCCCGGTCGTACGCCAGCCAGGTGAAGATCATGCCCATGCCCATGAGGGTGAAGGCGGTCGGAAAGCCCAACATGATCGCCACCACCACCAGGGCCAGCATCATCAGGCCCAGGTGACCGCTGACGATCTTGTCGGCGGCCAGCAGCATCACTCCGGTACCGGCGATGATGATCGCCATCAGGATGAAGCCGAACCAGAGTTCTTTGCGGATGCGGATCATCGTGCACCTCCTGTGGGGGTCACGTCGTCGGCTTTGACCATCTCTCTGAGCTTCTCAACGTCGACTTCTTCGACGTCTTCCTCGCGCGAGGGCCACTGCCCGTCGCGGATGCACTGGACGCAGCGCACGATTTCCACAATGCCCTGGAGCAGCAGCATGAAACCGGCCACGGGAACCATGAACTTGAAGGGGTACAGCGGCAGCGGCGTCGCCGAGAAGGTGCTCTCGCGGATCGCAATCGATTCTTGGGCGAAGGTCCAGCCGGCCCAGGTCAGGGCCACGATGCCAGGCATGAAAAACAGCCCGTACAAAATAAGATCGATCCACGCCTGCGTGCGCGGTTCGAAGAAGCCATAGAGCACGTCGCCGCGCACGTGGCCATTTTTCGCCAGGGTGTAAGCCCCTGCGAGCATGAACAGCGTGCCGTACATCTGAATCTGGACGTCCAGCGCCCAGTCATGGGGCGTGTTCAGCACATAGCGCGAGAACACTTCCCAGGCAATCAGACACGTCAGTGCCACGATCAGCCAGGCGCTGGTCTGACCCAAGCGGGTGGAGGCACGGTCCACCGCCATCAATATAGTAGGCACGGTCCACCGCCATCAAAATATTTTTCATGTCGTCCTCCCTCGGCTCCATGGATGGAGCCGCATCACGAAAAAGGGGCCGCCGGCGTGAGCCGGCAGCCCCAGGCTACGAGCCCGTGGATCAGGCCTTCTTGGCCGGCTGACGGAAGTAGCGGTTCCAGGCCATCTTGAAGTCGACCATGTAGTCGTTCTGCCAGGAGCCGGCACGCTGCGCGAACACGCGCTGCGAATCCATCACCTTCTTGAACAGGGCGTTCTCCTTGGACTTGGCATCGGTCACCTTGTCCCAGGCTTCCAGCTGCGCCTTCAGGATGGAATCGGGCGTCTTGTAGAAGTTGACCTTGTCCTTGGTCTTGAGCTCGATGTAATCCTGCGAGTTGCGGTGGATCGCCTTCCAGCTCATGTCGGCGCTCGCGGCCTGCACCGAGTAGTCGATGATGGACTTGAGTTCGGCCGGCAGGCCGTCGTACTTGGCTTTGTTGAACAGAATCTCGAACTGCTCACCGCTCTGGTGGAAGGACTGCAGCATGCAGTTCTTCACCACGTCGGGGAAGCCCAGCACGCGATCAGAAGAAGCGTTGTTGAATTCGGCTGCGTCCAGCAGGCCGCGATCCAGCGCGGGGACGATCTCGCCACCGGGCAGCGGGTTGACCGCAGTGCCCAGTTCCTTGAACACGTCGACCGCCAGGCCCACGGTACGGAACTTCAGGCCCTTGAGCTGGGCAACGTTGGCGATCGGCTTCTTGAACCAACCCAGGGGCTGGGTGGGCATGGGGCCGTACAGGAAGGACACGACGTCAATGTTCGTTGCCTTGTAGATCTCTTCGAGCAGGGCCTTGCCGCCGCCGTAGTAGTGCCAGGACAGGACCATGTTGGGGTCCATGCCGAAAGCCGGGCCCGAACCCCACAGGGCCAGAGCGGTGTTCTTACCGTAGTGGTAGGCCACCACGCCATGGCCACCGTCCAGCGTGCCTTCTTGGCGAAGTCGTTGGCGTACTCGTGGAAGATGTCCTTGGCCGGCCAGGTGCTCTGGAAACGGAAGGTGGTGGTCTGCGCCATCGCCACCATCGGGGCGGACATGGCCGCACCGGCGACGGCGGCGCCTTTCAGAAGGCCGCGGCGGCGGGGCGTGGTGAGATCGGTCATCGTGGAGTCTCCAGGGGTTGTGGGAAAGAGCAGATGATACTTTTGCTCAAGTGCGCGTCAGGACAAAGAGGGTTTTCACCGAGGGAATACCCTAGTTAGGCAATACCCTATTGTTCTTTTTGTAGCTATTTAGAAGTCGTACGAGGTGGCCCGGCGGCGCCGCCTGTCGGGCTCGTTGGCCGCGGGAGCGCGCTGGCAAAATCAGCGCGATGAATCTCGATCCCGATACCGTGCAGCCCGCCCAGGGTTACGCCGGCGATGTGTCTCCGCAACTGGCCTGCCGGTGGTGGCAGGCCGGTCAGGCCGTGCTGGTCGATGTGCGCACCGAGGCCGAACTGGCCTGGGTCGGCTTTGTGCCCGGCGCCGTCCATGTGCCCTGGAAGCTCTGGCCCGGCATGGCCCTGAACCCGGATTTCGATGCGGCCCTGCGGGCCGTGGTGCCTGCAGGCAAGAAGGTGGTGATGTTGTGCCGCAGTGGCGTGCGCTCCATCGGC
>JAJTGH010000206.1 GCA_021299555.1 Comamonadaceae bacterium | reverse complement strand
GGCCCATTTGCTGGACTGGCCAGTTGAAAACGGCGAGGGCTTGCAGATCTTGCGTTACGCGCCCGGGGCCGAGTACAAACCACATTACGACTATTTCGATCCGAACGAGCCAGGAACCCCTTCCATCTTGCGCCGTGGCGGCCAGCGTGTGGCCACTGTGGTGATGTATCTGAACGAACCCGATGGGGGCGGTGCCACGGTATTTCCCGATGCCGGCTTTGAATGCCTGCCCGTGCGTGGCAACGCGGTTTTTTTCAATTACGGCCGAGCCCACCCCTCGAGCCGTTCGTTGCACGCAGGCGCGCCCGTGCTCAGCGGCGAGAAGTGGATCGCCACCAAGTGGCTGCGTGAGTCGCGCTTTGAAGGAGACCCGCCGCGCGGGACAATGGCAGGCATGAATACCCCTGAACAATCGGCGCTGGGAAAAACTTCGAGCTACCCGGATCAGTACGACCCGGCTTTGCTGTTTCCGTTGGCGCGAGCGCTCAAGCGCGCAGAAATCGGTGTCGGGACCCAGCCGCCTTTTTTGGGTGCGGATCTGTGGACCGCTTATGAATTGAGCTGGCTCAATCCGCGTGGCAAACCTCAGGTGGCCTTGGCGCAGTTGGGGGTTCCCTGCGAGAGCCCTAACATCATCGAGAGCAAGTCCCTCAAGCTCTACTTGGGCAGTTTGAGCAACAGCCGCTTTGCCGATGCCAACCAGGTGCAAGCGCTGATCAAGTCCGACCTGAGCGAGGCGGCGTGGCGGTGCGAAGGGCAGGAACCCCGGGGCGCGGCTGTGGGTGTCAAGTTGATCGCACCCGACGATTTTTCTGCCCAGGCCATCGCCCCGCTCGATGGCCTGAGTCTGGATCGCCTGGACATCGAGTGCGAGGATTACAGTCCGGCCCCTGAGTTGCTTCGCGCAGCTTTCGATGAGCAGCCGGTCAGCGAGGTGCTGACGAGTGACTTGCTCAAAAGCAACTGCCTGGTCACCGGGCAGCCCGACTGGGGCAGCGTGCAGATCAGCTACAGCGGTCCGCAGATCGAGCAGGGCGGCTTGTTGCGCTACCTGGTGAGCTTTCGCAACCACCATGAGTTCCATGAGCAGTGTGTTGAGCGCATCTTCATGGACATCTGGACCCGTTGCAGGCCGACGCGGCTGGCGGTGTATGCGCGCTACACGCGGCGGGGCGGCTTGGACATCAACCCGTTCAGAACCAGTTTTCCGCAGCCTTTACCGCCGCAAGTGCGAACGGCCCGTCTGTAGAATTTTCAGGGCAGGATCCGGCTCTTCCTGGCCGATGGTCGGCCGTGCATATTTTGTGCAATGGGTTGCCCTCGGTGCGATGCCTCGCTTTCAATCCGATTTGACCAACGAGCCGACCCTCACGCCAAGCAGCCGGAGCCGCTGCTCCAGAGGCACCCGCTTAAGCAGCAGTCCGGCAGCCTGCCGGATGGCTTGTGCATCGTTGGTGGCCGTCTCCAGGGTCTGGTCCCGGGTGATGCTTCGAAAGTCTGCATAACGCAGCTTGATCCCTATGGTGCGACCGCGGTAGCCCTTGCCTTGCAGATCGGCCGCCACCCGCTCGCACAGCCGGGTAAAGATGGCCCCAAGCTGAGCGCGATCGTGCTTGGCATGCAGATCCCTTTCGAAGGTCGTTTCCCGGCTCATGGATACGGGCTCGCTGTGGGTGACCACAGGGCGCTCGTCTCGGCCCCAGGCCGCTTGGTGCATCCAGGCGCCGGTGGCCTTGCCAAAGTGCCCGATCAGCCAGGCGGGCTCGCAGGCCGCCAGTTCGCCGATGGTGCGTATGCCCAGCTTGTGCAGCTTTTCGTCCGAGCGCGGCCCGATGCCGTTGATCTTGCGACATGCCAGTGGCCAGATCAGGCTCTGCAAATCGCCTTCATGAACAGTGGAAATGCCATTGGGCTTGTTGAACTCGCTGGCCATCTTGGCGATCAGTTTGTTGGGCGCCACGCCGATCGAGCAGGTCAGACCGGTGCGGTCAAAAATGCTGCGCTGGATCAGCCGTGCCAGCGATCGTCCGCCTTCGCGCTGGCCGCCAGGTACATCGGTGAAATCGATGTAGACCTCGTCGACGCCGCGGTCCTCCATGAGGGGAGCGATTTCAACAATCGTCTCTTTGAACATGCGCGAATAGCGCCGCACCTCCTCGAAGTCAACCGGCAGCACAATGGCCTGTGGGCACAGGCGGGCGGCCTTCATCATGCCCATGGCCGACCCCACTCCGAACTGCCGCGCTGCATAGGTCGCTGTTGTGATCACCCCTCGGCCCACATAGTCCGCAAGGCGTGCGAACGCCTCAATCGGGATTCGGTCGCTGCCACCGTAGGCTTGAGACAGTGCGTCGTCTGCCGCCCGCTTGCCGCCACCGATGACCACCGGCAGGCCCTTGAGTTGCGGATGGCGCAACAGCTCGACCGACGCGAAGAAAGCGTCCATGTCAAGGTGGGCAATGCGGCGCTGACTCTTCAGTGGAACCACCGGGCGAGCATAAAGCAAGTTGGCACCGGCCGATCTCGGTTTTCGGCGAGTACGGCGCGCTCGCCTGGTCGGTGCACAGTGCCGGCCCGCTCGCCGATCTGCCCCTGATGGCTCAGGTGTCCTTGGAGATGGTGATGGTCGGAAACTTGGCGCTGAAGTCCTTGGCTCTGAGGGCCACTTGAGCAGCCAGCTTGATCGCAATGTCTCGGTAGAGTTGCGCCGCCGGGCTGTCGGGCGTGGCCACCACGGTGGGTCTGCCACTATCGGCCTGCTGGCGGATGTCCATCGACAGGGGCAGGGCGCCGAGCCAGTTCAGACCGTACTCCTGGGCCATCTTGCGGCCTCCGTCGGCGCCAAAAATATGTTCGATATGGCCACAGGCGTTGCACACGTGCACCGCCATGTTCTCGATCAGACCCAAAATAGGCACGCCCACTTTTTCGAACATCTTGATGCCTTTTTTGGCGTCGATCAGCGCGATGTCCTGTGGCGTGGTCACGATCACCGCACCGGCCAGTGGTACCTTCTGTGCCAATGTGAGCTGGATGTCGCCGGTGCCTGGCGGCATGTCAACGATCAGGTAGTCCAAGTCCTGCCAGCGGGTCTGCATGATCAGCTGCTCGAGAGCCTGGCTGGCCATCGGGCCGCGCCAGACCATGGCCTGGTCGTCACTGATCAGAGGTTGACCGCTGGGGTGCTTTTTCCCACCCCGCCTTTGCCCGATGCCACGGCGATCACATTGCGCGCTCCGGCCATCAGCTTGACGCCGCGCTGCACGGCATGGCTGACGATCTTGCTGTGGATCTTGACCGAGACATTGCTCACCCCGGCCACGCCGCGGGCAGCACTGAGCAGCTGCTGTTGCAGCGCGGGGATCACACTTTTGGCCGGGTAGCCCAGTTCGACCTCGAAAGACACGTCAGTGCCATCGATTTTCAGATCGCGCAGGGCCTTGCTGGAGACAAAGTCTTTCTGGGTGTGCGGATCGATCACCCGGGCCAGGGCCTCGAGCAGGGCTTGTTCGGAAACGGAAGACGGTGACATGGGGGCTCCAGGCAAGGGCGAGAGTCTAGCTGGGCCGCAAAGCCCCTGGTTCCCCGGTCATTTCAGGTTTGGTGGGGGATCTGGAGCACCAGATGGCCAGACAAGCGGCCTTGCTCGACCTGCTCATGCGCGCTGACGATGTCATCGAGCGTCGAACGCTGGGCGATGTTGTGTTGCAGCACGCCGCGCCCAAGCATGCGATCGAGCACGCTGTGCGCTTGCGCCCGGTCGGCCTGAGAGAGGTTGTAGACGATGAAAAACTTGAGTTGCAGATTGCGTGAAATCAGCGGGAAAAACGGCAGTTGCATGGGGCTGATGCTGCTGCCGTAGGCCACACACTGACCGCCCGCGCGCAGCATCTGCGCATTGGCATCAGCGTTGACACCGAGATCGACCTCGATGATGCGATCCACCCCGCGTCCCTGCGTCAGTTCAGCCACGCGCTGCACCAGCGGCTCGCTCTTGTAGAGCACCACCGCGTCTGCGCCAGCTGAGCGGGCCAGCTCGGCCTTGGCCGGCGTACTCACCGAGGCGATCACCTGCCGGGCACCGAGTTGCAAGGCCATCTGGATGGCGTAATGCCCGACCGCACCTGCACCACCTGCCACCAAGACCGTCTGATCGGTCACGCCACCGTCCATCAGCACCGCGTGCAACGCGGTCAGTGCCGGAATGCCCAGGCAGGCGCCTGCCGCATCGTCCACCGAGTCGGGCATCAGCACGGCTTGCTCTTGCGGCAGGCAGATCCACTGACAGGCCGTTCCGTGTGGTCGCCCCCAGGCCGCATTAATCACCTTGGGAAACGGCATGCCGCCGCCACGCAGACCCGCGCGCGACTTGACATCCGACGGGTTCACCCCCGACCACAGCAGGCGCACCCGCACTTCCCCAGGTCCTGCGCTGGCATCGGGCCAGTGGCCCAGCTCCAGCACCTCGCGAGCAGCACCCTGTTTTTGGTAGTAAGCGGCTTTCATGGTGGAATCTTTCCTTGTGCAGTCGGGCGATGGCTCGTTCAGGCGGTCGGATAGGTTCCGGGCAGCAAGATCTCGCGGTTGATCCGACGGATCTCTGTATGGCCACACAAGGCCATGGTGATGTCGAGTTCCTTGTGAATGATTTGCAGTGCGCGCGTGACGCCGGCCTCGCCCATGGCGCCCAGACCGTAGAGCATCGAGCGGCCAATGTAAGTGCCTTTGGCACCCAGTGCGATGGCCTTGAGCACATCTTGCCCGCTGCGGATGCCGCCGTCCATGTGCACCTCGATCCGCTGCCCCACTGCATCGACGATGGCCGGCAAGGCTTCGATGCTGCTTTGCGCCCCGTCGAGCTGACGCCCACCGTGGTTGGAGACGATCAGCGCATCAGCGCCCGATTGGGCGGCCAGCTTTGCGTCCTCCACGTCCTGAATGCCCTTGAGGATGAGCTTGCCGCCCCAGCGTTTTTTGATCCACTCCACGTCGCCCCAATTGAGCGCCGGATCAAACTGGCTGGCTGTCCACTCCGACAGGCTGCCGACGTCAGTCACCCCGCTGACATGACCGACGATGTTGCCGAACTGGCGGCGCTGCGTTCCGAGCATGCCCAGGGCCCAGCGCGGCTTGGTGGCCATATTGATCATGTTCCTGAGTGTCAGCTTCGGCGGGGCCGACAGGCCGTTTTTGAGGTCCTTGTGGCGCTGCCCGAGGATCTGCAAGTCGAGCGTGAGGACCAGTGCGCCGCAATGGGCGGCCTTGGCGCGGTCGATCAGTCGCTCAATGAAACCACGGTCTTTCATCACATAGAGCTGAAACCAAAATCCCTCACCCGCGTGCCGGGCCACGTCCTCGATGGAGCAAATGCTCATGGTTGAAAGCGTGAATGGGACACCAAAATTTTTGGCTGCGCGGGCAGCCAGAATCTCGCCGTCGGCGTGCTGCATGCCGGTCAAGCCGGTGGGCGCAATGGCCACCGGCATGTGCACATCCTGGCCGATCATGGTGCTTGCCGTGCTGCGCCCCTCCATGTTGACGGCCACCCGCTGGCGCAGCTTGATTTTGTGGAAGTCGCTTTCATTGGCGCGGTACGTGCTCTCGGTCCAGGCGCCACTGTCGGCATAGTCGTAAAACATGCGCGGCACCCGCTTTTGAGCCAAAACACGCAGGTCTTCAATGTTGGTGATCACGGTCATGGTCTATTTCCTGGGGTCTGGGCCATCGGGCTGGGGGATGGGTTGTCGGTTGGATCATTGAGCGCTTGCCCATTTCGGGACGCTTGAAAGATCAGTCAATGCAGATTCGGTCGGCCAAGCGTCTCATGAAGCGCTCGCACCATGCCAGCTGCTCCAGAGTGACCCACTCATTGGGCTGATGGGCCTGGGCGATGTGGCCGGGGCCGCAGACGATGGTGGGCACACCCGCACGGTGAAACAGGGCCGCCTCAGTTCCGAATGACACCTTGCCGGCGCCGCTGGCCGGGTCGAGCTGGGCACAGTCAAAACACAGCCTGGCGATCTCGCTGTCCGCTGCCGTCGCAAAGCCGGGCAGCACGGACTTGAGATCGTGCGTGAAACCGGTGCCTGGCGCGACCGCCTTCATGGCTGGCACCAGGCTGTCCGCAAACGCCTTGGCGCGGGCAAACAGCTCGTCGGGGCTGTTGAGGTGGTGGTGACGAAT